>NZ_JBHYTK010000027.1:41072-62995 GCF_042749255.1 Streptomyces sp. NPDC059524
GGGGGGCTGAACCCGGGACCCCCCCGCCCTTTACGACGCGACCGCGGGGGCCCCGGCGCTCCGCTGGCGCGGCAGTCCCCCCGCCCGGGCCCCCCGGCCCCGCCCGACCTGCTCCGGACCGCTCCCGCCCCGCGTGCGCGGGCCAGATCCTGCGCCTAGCGTGTGCGGTATGGACGCGGGTGACGGGGCCGGTCAGGATCCTGGGGTCCCCCCGGCCGGGGACAGCCAGGACGATCACGCGCGGGGATTTCTCGAGGCCTATGGGCGCGGGCTGCGGATGGGCAGTTTCGAGTGGGATCTGGAGTCGGGGCTCATGCAGATGGACGCCCAGGCCCGCGACGTGTTCGACCTCCATCCCGACGAGTACGACGACCACCCCGAGACCCTGGCGTCACGGGTCCCGCCCCGCGACGCCCAGCGGCTCGACGCCGTCGTGTCCCAGGCACTCAAGAACGGATCCGAGAACTACGGGGCCTACTTCAGGATCCGCACGCGCGACGGGCTCCTGCGCTGGACCCACACCCGCGGGTACATCCGACGCGACGCCGACGGCCGGCCGCGGCGCATCGTCGGCATCGTGCGCGACGCCACGGAGGAACTCGAGGACGCCACCGTGCAGCACGAGCGCGAGGCCTACTCCGCGGCCCGGCGCCGCGAGACCAGCGTCGTGCAGAGCACCACCGCCGCCCTCGCCCATGCCCGCACCGTGCGCGACGTCATCGAGGTGCTCCGCGAGTCCCACGGCATCGAACGGCTCGGCGCCTCCAACTTCCTGATGGGCCTCGTCCGCGCCGGCCGCATCCACCTCGTCGCCGAGGGCCCCTCCGGCAGCTTCGTGCCCGGCACCCAGGTCACCCGCCTGGACGACCCGTACCCGATGAGCGAGGTCGTGCGCAGCCTCAAGCCCCGCTTCGTCGACTCACCCGAGGACTTCGCCCGCTCCTACCCGCAGTTGTGGCCGCACGTCTCCCACCTCGGCATCCAGTCCGCGGCCTACCTCCCGCTCATCGCCCAGGCCCGCCCGATCGGCGTCGTCGGCCTGCTCTACCACGACCGCAAGGGCTTCGACGAGACCGAGCGCAACGTCCTCATCGCCCTCGGCAGCAGCATCGCCCAGAGCCTCCAGCGGGCCATGCTCTACGAGCAGGAGAAGGACCTCGCCCAGGGCCTCCAGCAGGCCATGCTGCCGCGCTCCATCCCGAACGTGCCCGGCGCCGACCTCGCCGTCCGCTACCGCTCCGCCTCCCTGGGCCGCGACATCGGCGGCGACTGGTACGACGTCATCCCGCTGCCGGGCGGACGCGTCGGCGCCGTCATCGGTGACGTCCAGGGCCACGACACGCACGCCGCCGCCGTCATGGGCCAGCTCCGCATCGTGCTGCGCGCCTACGCCGCCGAGGGCCACACCCCCGCGACCGTCATGGCCCGCGCCTCCGTCTTCCTCCACGAACTCGACACCGAACGCTTCGCGACCTGCCTGTACGCGGAGGCCGACCTGTCCACCGGCGTCGTCCAGTTCGTCCGCGCCGGACACCTCGACCCGCTGCTGCGGCTCACCGACGGCACCTGCCGCCGGCTGCCCGTCGACGGCGGCCTCCCGCTCGGCCTGTCCGCCATGTTCGGCCGGCTCGAGTACCCGGTCACCACCGTCGACCTCGACCCCGGCCAGACCCTGCTGCTGTGCACCGACGGCCTCGTCGAGGAACCCGGCATCGACCTCGACGACGGCATGCGGACCCTCACCGAACTCGTCCGCTCCGGCCCCGCCGACATCGACCAGCTCGCCGACCGGCTGTGCACCTCCGTCGACGAACGCGGCGGCGAGGACGACGTCGCGCTCCTGCTGCTGCGCCGCCGGGGCGCCGGCACCCCGCAGAGCCGCGGCCGGCTCACCGAACACGTCCCGCCCGGCGACCCCGCCGCGCTCAGGGCCGCCCGCCACATGATCCGCGCCGCCGTCCGCGCCTGGGGCGGCCGCGACCGCGCCGACGAGATCGAGCTGGTCGCCGACGAACTCATCACCAACGCCCTGATGCACACCGACGGCCCCGCCGTCGTCACCCTGCGCGTCCTGACCGGCCCCGACCGAAGACTCCGCGTCGACGTGGAGGACACCTCCAGCGCCCTCCCGCGCCGCCGCGAGGCGGGCGACGACGGCGTCTCGGGACGCGGCCTCCTCCTCGTCGACCGGCTCGCCGACGTGTGGGGCGTGGAGGCGCGCGGCGGCGGCAAGTGCGTCTGGTGCGAGTTCCTGACCCCCGCCCACGCCTGACCCCCGCCCGAGGCTGACCCCTGCCCGAGCCTGACCCCCGCCCGCGCCCGAGGCGCCCCTCGGGCCCCGCCCGGCGAACGGTGGCACTCTGGTCCCATGCCGGAACTGCCCGAGGTCGAAGCGCTCAAGGACTTCCTCACCGAGCACCTGGTGGGGCACGACATCATGCGGGTCCTGCCCGTCGCCGTGAGCGTCCTCAAGACGTACGACCCGCCGCCCACGGCCCTCGAAGGCCGCACCGTCACCGGCGTCGCCCGGCACGGCAAGTTCCTCGACCTCGCCACGGACGGCGGCCCGCACCTCGTCACGCATCTCGCCCGCGCCGGCTGGCTCCAGTGGAAGGACCGCCTCCCCGACGGCCCGCCCAAGCCCGGCCGCGGCCCGCTCGCCCTGCGCGTCGCCCTGGAGACCGGCGCCGGATTCGACCTCACCGAGGCCGGCACCACCAAGAAGCTCGCCGTGTACGTCGTCCAGGACCCCGGCGACGTACCGGGCGTCGCCCGCCTCGGCCCCGACCCGCTCGCGGACGCCTTCGACGAGGCCGCGTTCGCGGGACTCCTCTCGGGGGAGCGGCGCCAGATCAAGGGCGCCCTGCGCGACCAGTCCCTCATCGCCGGGATCGGCAACGCGTACAGCGACGAGATCCTCTGGGCGGCCAAGATGTCCCCGTTCAAGCTCGCCGCGACCCTCACCCCGGACGACGTCCACACCCTCTACACCGCGCTGCGCGACACCCTGACCGAGGCCGTCGAGCGCTCGCGCGGCGTCGCCGCCGGACGGCTCAAGGCCGAGAAGAAGAGCGGCCTGCACGTCCACGGCCGCACCGGCGAGACCTGCCCCGTCTGCGGAGACACGATCCGCGAGGTCAGCTTCAGCGACTCCTCGCTCCAGTACTGCCCCACCTGCCAGACCGGCGGCAAACCGCTCGCCGACCGCCGCATGTCCCGCCTCCTCAAATAGCCCCGCTCACCCGGACCCGGCCGGCACGGTGAGCAGCCGCGCCCCGTCCGCGGCCCGCACCTCGAAGCGCGCGATCCGCCCCGGCGACAGCGCCGCCCCGCCGCTCACCCGCGTCCGCTCCCGGCGCACCGCCCAGCTCGCCACCGTCTCCTCGCTGCCGTCCCGCCCCACCGCGACCAGCGCGCACACCCGCGGCCCGCCCCCGTCCCGCACGTCCAGATCCACGGCCGTGCCCCACGCCCGCGCGTCCGCCGTGACCGTCGCCGCGACCCCCGTCCGCGCGTCCCGCCCGCGCAGCGTCACCGCGCCCGGATCCCCGGCCCCACTCCCGCCGGGCAGCACCACCCCGAGGCCGCCCGCGAGCAGCACGAGACCCGCGACGGCCCCCGCCCACCGCACCCGGCGCCGCGCGCCTGCCCGGGCCGCCGCCAGCCGCTCCATGACGCCGCCCAGCGGCACGGGCCGGGGGAACAGCTCCACGCACGGCGGTGTCGCCAGCGCGTACAGCTCCAACAGCCTTGCCATCGAACCCAGTTCCGCCACGTAGGCCGCACACACCGCGCACCGCCCGAGATGATCCTCGTAGCGGAACCGGTCCGCGGCCCCGAGGACCCCCAGCGCGTACGCACCGGCGTCACGATGCCGCTCCCGCGGTCCCGTCCAGTCGTTCTCCTCCACGCCCACGGATACGCGGGAGCCGCCCGGCCCGCTCAACACACCGGCCGATTACACTCCGCCGCATGCTGCGCGCACTCGCCGTCGACGACGAGGAACCCGCCCTCGCCGAACTCCTCTACCTCCTGCGCTCCGACCCCCGCATCCGCAGCGCCGAGGGCGCCACCGACGCCACCGAGGCGCTGCGGCGCATCGGCCACGCCCTGGAGGCGGGACCCGGCGGCGACGACGCCGTCGACGTGCTCTTCCTCGACATCCACATGGCGGGACTCACCGGACTCGACGTGGCCCGCCTGCTCGCCGGGTTCGCCCGCCCGCCGCTCGTCGTCTTCGTCACCGCCCACGAGGACTTCGCCGTCCAGGCCTTCGACCTCAAGGCCGTCGACTACGTCCTCAAACCGGTCCGCCGCGAACGCCTCGCCGAGGCCGTCGGCCGCGTCGCCGAACGCGCCGCCGTCACCGCGCCCCCCGCCACCGTCGCCGACCGCATCCCCGTCGAACTCGGCGGCGTCACCCGGCTCGTCGCGGTCGCCGACATCACCTACGCCGAGGCCCATGGCGACTACGCCCGCCTGCACACCGCCGACGGCACCAGCCACCTCGTCCGCATACCGCTCTCCACCCTCGAGGAACGCTGGCAGCCGCTCGGCTTCGTCCGTGTCCACCGCAGCCACCTCGTCGCCCTGCACCGCATCGACGAACTCCGGCTCGACGGCGGCGGCATGACCGTGCGCGTCGGCGCCGCCGAGATCGCCGTCAGCCGCCGCCACGCCGGCCGCGTACGGGAGCTGCTGATGCGCCGCGCGGGAGGCTGACCAGCCCCTTCCGCCGCCCGCCCGCACCTGCCTACACTCCGCCCGTGTCCGAACCACGCCGCGAAGTGGTGACCGGCGAGCCGCGTACCGCGCACGGCGCGACCGGTCCGTCCGCCCTGCGCACCCAGGGCGAGATCGACGAACAGACGACGCTCGGCGCCGCCTACGTCCGCTCCCTCATGCGCGGCCAACTGCGTACCGGCACCGTCGCGTTCGCGGCCCTCGCCGTGCCCGTCGCGGTGCTGCCCCTCTTCTTCGGGGCGCTCGGCGACCCGGCCGTCGAATGGCTCGTCCTCGGCGCGGGCTGCTACCCGTTCCTCGTCCTCGTCGCCTGGTGGTACGTGCGCCGCGCCGAACGCAACGAACGCGACTTCGCCGACCTCGTCCGCGGCCGTGACACCGGAGCACCGTGAACGAGGCGTACGCGATACCCGCGGTGGCCGTCGTCGTCCTCGCGACGGTCCTGATCGGCGGCTTCGGCCTGCGCATCTCCCGCACCACGTCCGACTTCTACGTGGCCTCGCGCACCGTCGGCCCCCGGCTCAACGCGGCCGCGATCAGCGGCGAGTACCTCTCGGCGGCCTCGTTCCTCGGCGTCGCCGGGCTCGTCCTCGTGCACGGCCCCGACATGCTCTGGTACCCCGTCGGCTACACCGCGGGCTACCTCGTCCTTCTCGTCTTCGTCGCCGCGCCCCTGCGCCGCTCCGGCGCCTACACGCTGCCGGACTTCGCGGAGGGACGGCTCGAGTCGCGCCGGGTGCGGCGGGTGGTCAGCGTGTTCGTCGTCGGCGCCGGCTGGATGTACCTCGTGCCGCAGCTCCAGGGGGCCGGACTTACCCTCCAGGTCCTCACGGGCTCGCCCCGCTGGGTCGGCGGCTCGCTCGTCACCGCCGTCGTCGTGCTCGCGGTCGCCGCGGGCGGCATGCGCTCCATCACCTTCGTCCAGGCCTTCCAGTACTGGCTGAAACTGACGGCGCTCCTCGTCCCCGCGTTCTTCCTCGTCCTCGCCTGGCGCGGCGCGACCCCCGCGCCGCACCTCCCGGCGACGGACCTCCCGCCCACCGGCGCGGGCGCGGGCCGCCCCCTCGCCACCAGCCGCGCCGACCATCCCCTCTACGCCACGTACGGGCTGATCATCGCCACGTTCCTGGGCACGATGGGCCTGCCGCACGTCGTCGTCCGCTTCTACACGAGCCCGAACGGCCGCGCCGCCCGCCGCACCACCGTCGTCGTCCTCGCCCTCATCGGCCTCTTCTACCTGCTCCCGCCGCTCTACGGCTGGCTCGGCCGCCTGTACGCCCCCGAACTGACCGCCGCCCAGGACGCCGACGCCACGGTCCTGCTGCTGCCCGGCCGGATGATCGGCGGCGTCACCGGGGACCTGCTCGGGGCGCTCGTGGCGGGCGGGGCGTTCGCCGCGTTCCTGTCGACGGCCTCGGGACTGACGATGGCCGTCGCGGGCGTGATCAACCAGGACGTGCTGCCCACGCGAGGGGTCCGCCACTTCCGCCTCGCGGTCGTCCTGGCCGTCGTGTTCCCGCTCGCGGGCGCGCTGCTGGTCGACGGGGTGCCCGTGGCCGACGCGGTGGGCATGGCCTTCGCCGTCTCCGCGTCCTCCTTCTGCCCGCTGCTCCTGCTCGGCATCTGGTGGCGCCGTCTGACGCCGCCCGGCGCCGTGGCGGGCCTGTTCGCGGGCGGCGGCTCCGCACTCCTCGCGGTGACCCTGACGGTGTCGGGCGCTGCGACGACGGGCTGGCTGCACACCCTTCTGGCGTGGCCCGCGGTCTGGTCGGTCCCGGTCGGCTTCCTGACGATGATCCTGGTCAGCCTGGCCACCCCCGACTCCGTCCCCCCGCACACCACGGAGACGATGACCCGCCTGCACCTACCGGAGGAGCTGAGGGGGACGGGTGCAGGGGCGCCCCGCAAGGAGCGCGGGGATGTGTCCGCCGACGGCTCCGCCGCGGGGCGCGATGGGTCGACCTCTGGGGTGCACGAAGTGCGCCTTCAGGGGCGCGGGGCCGTGTCTGCTGGCGGCTCCGCCGCGGGGCGCGATGGGTCGACCCCTGGGGTGCACGAAGTGCGCCTTCAGGGGCGCGGGGAACTGCGCGAGCAACCACGTGCAAGGGAAACGCACCCACCGACCGCCGGTCCTACGGCGAAGGAAGCCACCCCCCGGCAGGAGGACCCCCGGTGACCGGCGGAGCCGTCGCCGCACTGGTGGCGCTGACCCCCGTCCTCCTCGCCCTGGGCTACGTCCTGGGGCGCCGGGCCACCCACAAGACCCGCCACAGCGACATCGGTACACCCGTGGAGCGCGCCACCTTCGACACTCTCCACACCGCCTCCCTGGCCGCCCCGCCCCTGCGCGCGGGCCTCACGGAGGAAACGGCCCGCAAATCGGCCCGCCGCCTGCGCACCCTGCTCGGCACGGACGCCCTCGCCCTCACCAACCGCTCCACCGTCCTCGCCTGGGACGGCGTCTCCGAGCACGCCCACGCCGCCCACGTCATGCCCGAACTGACCGCCGCCCTCGCCGGAGGCGGCCGCTCCGTCGCGTTCGGCTGCGGCTGCGGCTCCGTGGACTGTCCGCTGCGCTGGGCGGTCGCCGCGCCCGTCGTCGCGGACGGCCGCGTCCGGGGTGCCGTCGTCGCCTACGCCCCGCGCGAGTCCGCCGTCCTGGCCCGCGCCACCGACGAGGTCGCCCGCTGGGTCTCCGTCCAGCTGGAACTCGCCGAACTGGACCGCTCCCGCACCCGCCTGATCGAGGCCGAGATCAAGGCCCTGCGCGCCCAGATCTCCCCGCACTTCATCTTCAACTCGCTCGCCGCGATCGCCTCGTTCGTCCGTACGGACCCCGAGCGCGCCCGCGAACTGCTCCTGGAGTTCGCCGACTTCACCCGCTACTCGTTCCGCCGGCACGGCGACTTCACCACGCTCGCCGACGAACTGCACTCCATCGACCAGTACCTGGCCCTGGTCCGCGCCCGGTTCGGCGACCGCCTCTCGGTGACACTGCAGATCGCCCCCGAGGTGCTCCCCGTCACGCTCCCGTTCCTGTGCCTGCAACCCCTGGTCGAGAACGCGGTCAAGCACGGCCTGGAGGGCGCGGTCACCCGCAGCCGCATCACGATCGTGGCGACGGACGCGGGCGCCGAGGCCGAGGTCGTCATCGAGGACGACGGCGTCGGCATGGACCCCGGCGCACTCCGCGCGATCCTGCGCGGCGAGGGCGACGCCTCCCACGGGGTCGGCCTGTCGAACGTGGACGAACGGCTGCGCCAGGTCTTCGGCGACGACCACGGTCTGGTGATCGAGACGGCCGTCGGCGCGGGCATGAAGATCACGGTCCGCATCCCGAAGTACCGCGCGGGCGTCCACGCACCCTGAACCCCACAGGAAACTCAGAACAGATGGATCGCCAGATGGCCCAGAGGCAAGCCGAGCCGCCACGCGGGCGTCCACACCTGTGGCCCGTCCTCCTCGTCCGGCACCGGCACCGCGTCCAGGTCCGGCGCCAGCAGCTCCGTCTCCTCCAGCCAGCGCCACGCCGCAGCGGCGAGCGGCAGGTCCGGCGAGGACTGCCCGGACCGCCGCACCTTCGCCTCCCGTTCGGCGAGCGAGGCCCGCACCCAGGACTGCCAGGGCCGGTCGTAGGCGGTCAGCGAGGACCAGGTCTCCAGCTGCGACACCACACGGATCCCGGACAGCTCGTCGCTGACGTCCGAGAGGTAGATGGTGAGGGCGAGCGCGTCTCTGCCCGCGCGGAACTCGAAGGACGTGGGCGGCATCAGATCGCCGGTGCGCAGCAGCTCGTCCGCGATGTACTCCGCGTACAACCAGGCCATGGGCACGGCGAGTTCACCGCCCGGCCCCTGTGCGCCGCCGCCCTCGGCGCCCGCCGCGCCGTCGTGGCTCCCGTACCGCATGTCCCTGTCCGCCTTCCTCCGGTCCGTGCGTGCGCCGGTCCCGGCCCGCCCCGTCGACTCACCGGGCAGGACAGCGGATTACTCAACCGAGGAAATTCCCCACCGGGCAGGCGCTTTACCGATGCTTGACCCGGCCGCCGGTTTCATCGCAGGTCGGGCGCGTAACCCGGAAGGACCCTGCGCAACGCCCGCAACGCGTAGTACGCACGGGACTTCACGGTACCCGGGGGAATGCCGAGCGCGCGTGCGGCCTCCGCCACACTGGCGCCCTTGAAGTAGACCTCCAGCAGCACGGCCCGGTGCTCGGGGCTGAGCGTGGCCACCGCCTCCCGCACGTCGAGCGCCGCCGCCGACCGCTCCGCGTGGTCCGCGCAGACCCGCGCGTTCTCGAGCACCGCGTCGCCCACCTCGGCGGGCCGGGCGAGCCGGGCCCGGCGGGCGTCGATGGCGAGCCGCCGCCCGACGGTGAACAGCCAGGGCCGCACCGACTCGTGCTCCGAGCGGAGCGCCTCCGGATGCTGCCAGGCCCGTACGTACGTCTCCTGGACGAGGTCCTCCGCCCGCTGCCGGTCGCCGTCGCACAGCCGCAGCAGGAACGCGTAGAGCGGCCTGCCGTGCTGCTGCTGGACCTGCGCGAGGTCCGCCTCCGTCGTCCTGGGTGTCCTGAGCGCCGTCGTCATGCGCGTATGGCAGCGCAGGGGGCCGTCCGCGCCCAGAGCCCCGGCGGCGGTGTGCGCCGGACGGTCGATGCGCTCGACGAGCGGTGCGGCGAACGGGTCGAGCGGGGCCGTGCCCCGGTCCGGCGCCTTGACTCCACCCATTTGTCATATGTGGATATTTACGGCAATCCGCCCGCGTCCCCCGTATCTCACCTGTTCAGGGAGCCCGATCGATGACGTCGAAGACACGCAGCAGCACCCGCGGCAGCACCCGGCGCACGGCGCTGGTCCTCACGGCCGCCGCGCTCGGCCTCGGGGCCGGCTGCGCGGCCCCCGGCGCCGGGCCGGGCGCCGCTCCGCCCCACAAGGCCGCCCCCGCCCCCGCGCCGGCCGTCCGCCCGTTCACGCTCGCCGCGTCCGGTGACGTCCTGCCGCACTCCTCCATCATCGAGAAGGCGCACGAGGACGCGGGCGGAACCGGCTACGACTTCCGCTCCATGCTGGCCGGCATGAAACCCGTGGTCTCCGGCGCGGACGTGGCGATCTGTCACATGGAGACGGTCTACGGCGCCCAGGGCGACTACAGCGGCTACCCCGACTTCAAGTCCCCGCCCGAGGTCGCCGCGGGCCTGAAGGAGACCGGCTACGACTCCTGCTCCGCCGCCTCCAACCACACCCTCGACGACGGCGCCGACGGCATCGCACGCACGCTGGACGCCTTCGACAGGGCGGGGGTGAAGCACACGGGCTCCGGCCGTACCGCCGCCGAGGGCCGGGCCCCCGCCTGGCTGAAGGCGGGCGGCGCCCGCATCGCCCAGCTCGCCTACACCTACGACACCAACGACCACCCCATGCCCGAGGGCAAGCCCTGGTCGGTGAACCTGATGGAGCGGCAGCGGATCGTCGAGGACGCCCGCGCCGCCCGCCGCGCCGGCGCCGACGTGGTCGTCGTCTCGCTGCACTGGGGCACGGAGTGGCAGGACGAGCCGGACGAGCGCCAGGTGGGCCTCGGCCGCGAACTGACCGCGTCCACCACGAACGGCCGCCCCGACATCGACCTGATCCTCGGCACCCACGCCCACGTCCCGCAGGCCTACGAGAAGGTCAACGGCACCTGGATCGTGTACGGGATGGGCGACCAGATCGCGGGCGAGATGTTCAATCACGACGGTGCCCGCGACGCCCGCGGCAACATGAGCTCGGTCGGCCGCTTCACGTTCGCGCCGCCCGCCCGGGACGGGCAGCGCTGGCAGGTGACCAAGGCCGAGTTCGTCCCGCAGTGGTTCGACGTCTCCACGGGCCGCGTCGTCGACCTGGGCCGCGCCATCGACGAGGGCGCCGACCTCGGAGGCATCCGCGACGCCGTCCGCCAGGTCGTCCTCAGCCGCGGCGCGGCCCGTGACGGGCTCGTCATGGCGAAGTGAGCCGGGGCCCCTCGGCCGCGGGGCGCAGCCGCAGCAGCAGGCCCCGTCCGGGCTCGACCCGGACCGGGCCGCCCGCGGCGTACTCCCGCTCCTCCTGGAAGGCCTCGATCCCCGGCGCGGACGCCGCCACCTCCGCGCCCGCGAGCGTCAGCCGGCAGTCCACCGGGTCCTCCGCCCAGGACGCGAGCGCGACGGTCGTCGCCCCGTCGGGGCCGCGCCACACGGTCGCGAGCACCGCGTCGTCGCCGGTGCCCACCGCGGTGTCGCCGCCCCACCAGCCGGTCATCTCGGCGCCGGGCAGGCCCAGCGCGTCGAACGCCCGCCACAGCGGCCGCACATCGGTCATCGGGGCCCGCGCCGTCATCCCGAACACGAGCCCGCGCCACGGATTGCCGCCGCCCTCCAGCATCTCGCCCATCAGTCCGAACGGGATCCCGGAGACCTCCACGAGCCAGTACGCCGGGTCCGTCGCCGCGTAGTCGAACAGCTCGCCGAGCCACAACCGGTCCACGTACGGCAGCAGTTCGGCGTACAGATTGGCGCTGGAGGCGAAGCCGTCCGGTGCCCGGAACTGGTTGCAGGAGTGCAGGTCCACCACCGGCGGCGGGCCGCCCGCCCCGGTCAGCGCCTTGCGGACCCGCTTCATCGTGGTCCGGTCGTAGGCCACGTCGTCCAGGTACAGCCCGTCGACGCCCAGCCGCTCGCGCAGCCGCCGCACCCCCGCCACGTAGAAGTTGTGCCAGCGGGACTCGCCCGTGGTGACCGCCGCGACGTCCCGGACGTCGGAGGCGACCCAGCCGGGCACGTGCGCCTCGCCCAGATGCTCCCGCAGCCAGGCGTGCCCGCCGCCCGGACCCGCCGCGAGGACCTCGTCCCCGAAGGAGGCGAGCACCCGCAACTCGGGGGAGTGCCGCGTCAGTTCACGCACCGTGTCGTACACCTTCACGCGCACCCCGAGCGCGTGCGCCCGGTCGGTGTAGGCGCGCAGCACGTCGGCGGCGAGCAGCGGGTCGTTGATGTACGGGTTCGGGGGAGTGGCGTGGTGCAGGTTGACGACGTTCGCCCCGTACCGTGCGACCTCCTCGGGCGTGGCGTACGCGTGGTAGTAGCGGTCGGTGAGCTGGGTGCGCGGGGTGATCGGTTTGAACGGTGTGAGCAGCAGCCGCAGTTCGAAGCGGCGCCGTTCGCCCGCCCGCAGCCGGACCGGACCGCTGTGCGCGGTGACGGTGCGCACCCCGTCCGCCGTGCGCAGCCGGACGCCGCCGAGACCGTCGTCGCCCGCCCAGGAGCGGGGCGTGACCAGCGGCTTCTCCCGGTAGTAGTTGGTGTTCAGCGGCCGGGTGTAGTGCTCGTCGCGCAGCGAGAGCTGGAGTCCGGCGTGCGCCGAGCCGAGCCACAGGGAGTCCTGGTTGCGGGTGGGGGTGTCCCAGGTCCAGTCGTACGTGTCCGGGCAGTCCCGCCCGGTCAGGCCGAGCCCCATCACGTACCGCGCGAGCGGCTCGCGGACGGGCACGTCGAGCGTCACGTCGGGGAGGTCGAGGTCGGCGCGCGCCTCCACGCCGATCCGCAGGACGAGGAAGCCGTCGGCCTCCAACTCGCCCTCGGTGTCGACCAGGAGCGCGTCCGAGGAGGCCCTGATCTTCCAGGTGACGCGGCCCGGACCGGGCTGCTCCGAGGTCAGCGGGCCGAGGGCGAGCGCATGTCCGAGTTCGAAGCGGACCGGTCCGGCCAGCAGGTCGTGGGGCGGCCCGTCGACGGCGGTGACGGCCGGGGTGAACGTCGACACCAGCCGGTGCGGCAGCCCGTCCGCGCCGAGGTGGACCCGCCGGCCGAGCAGCCCGAGCTCGCGCCCGCCGTCCGGCCCCTGCGCGCAGGTCACCGGGGTGAACGGAGGGACCACGGTGTCGTCGTGCCCCTCCGTGCTGTCCAGCCAGGCCAGCCGGGCGAGGCGCTCCGGCTCACCGGTCCCGCCGTCCACCGCCGCGTGCCCGGTGACCGTGAGCCGGACCGGCAGAACCCGCGGGACCGCGCCGGGGGCGCTCACCTCGACCTCGCCCTCGTACGCGCCAGGCGCCGCGTCCGCCGGGACCTCCGCGAGGAACCACAGCGCGTCGACCCCGCCCGCCGGCACGTCCACCCGCCGCGTGAGCGGACGGCCGCGCGCGTCCGTGCCGCCCAGGCTCGGGCAGCGCACCGGGAACGGCAGCCCCCGCACCCGCGCCGTCAGTCCGGCCAGGTCCGTGCGCGCGTACACGCCGACCTGGAACGCGAAGAACTCCCCGCGGTCCGCAGTGCCCTCGTACGGGGCGCCGGGCACCCCGCGCGCCCAGCGGGCGGGCAGCCGCCCGTACCGCCCCAGAGGGTGCGCGCGGTCCTCGCCGAAGAGCATCAAGTCGGCGTCCGGATCGGCGAGTTCGAGCTTGTGCCGTTCGTCCTCGGTCGCCGCGAAGCCCAGCGGGGCGAAGGAGTCGACGGCGCTCGCCGCCTCGTAGCGGAACGCCTCGGCCCGCGGCAGCCGCCCCCACCCCGCGTCCGGCCCGTCGAGCCCGTGCGCGTGCACCCACGCCGGATCGGCGGTGCGCACCGGCTGCCGGTACACGGCCTGCGGATAGTAGGCGCGGCCGGTGTGCGCGTACGGCAGATAGTGCACCGCGTACGTCCCCGGCCCCTCGACGGGCTCGAAGGCGATCCGGCCCCGCTCCGCGGTCACCTCCACCGCCAGCGTGTTGCGCACCCGGCGCCCGGACGGTGCGAGCACCACCACGTCGACCAGATGCGGATCCGGATCCCGGCGCCGCCACGGCAGTTCCGCCCCGAGGACCGGTCCTGCCTGTGCGGCGCGGACCAGGACGCGGTGGTTGCCGTAGGCCTCGGTGTCCCAGTCGCCGACGCCGCAGGCCAGCTCGGGATGGCCGTCACCGGCCGGGAGTTCGACGCGTCGTTGCTCAGCCGTGCGGTGCTCACCCATGCGTGGTCCCCCAGGGGCGCTTTTATTAGGTAAGTTGCTCAATCACTCCGGGTCACCCTGGGGAGTCACCGATCATGCTGTCAAGGGGGACACCTTGGATCGGGGGGAGCCGCGCCCATGAGAACCAGTCACGACGACAAGAGCGAGAAGCGCGACAAGCAGGACAAGAGCGGCGATCCGTCGCTGCTGCGCCGGCTGAACGCGGCCGCGGCCCTCCGGGTGCTGCGCGAGCGCGCCGAGATCACCGTGCCCGAACTCGCCGCGCTGATCGGTGTGTCCCGGCCCACCGCCCAGGACCTGACCGCGCAACTGCTGCGCGAGGGGCGCCTGGTCGAGCTGGAGCCCGGCGCCGGCGGGGTCGGCAGGCCCGCCCGCCGCTTCCGCTTCCGCGCCGAGGCCGGGCACGTGCTCGGCGTCGACGTCGGCGCCCACAAGGTCCTCGTGCTCGCCACCGACCTGCTCGGCCGCACCGTCGCCTCCCACCGGCTGCCGGTCACCCCCGAACTGAGCGCGGCCCGGCGGCTCGACGCCGTGCGCACCGCCGTCGCCCGCTGTCTCGCCGGACCCGCCGCGGCCGGCCTGCGCCCGCTCGCCACCGGCGTCGGCACCAGCGGCATGGTCGACCCCGCGGGCCGTGTCGTCACCGTCAGCGACTCGCTGCCCGGCTGGAGCGGCGTCGACCTGAGCGCCGCACTCACGGGCCACGCCCCGGGCCGCGTCGTCGTCGGCAACGACATCCAGCTCGCCACCCTCGCCGAGGGCACCGCGGGCGTCGCCGCGGACACCGACGACTTCCTGTACCTGTACGTCGGCAACCGGCTCGGCATCGGCCTGTGGCTGCGCGGCGAACTGCACCGGGGGCACCACGGAGCCGCCGGCGAGATGGTCGCGGGCGACGGCTGGACCGTGCCCTACCAGCGGCTTCTCGACTGGTTCGCCGGGCACGGGGGAGAGGCGCGCCCCACCCGGGAGAACGCGGCCCGCGCCGTCGTGCGCGCCGCCGCGGCCGGTGACGGCGGCGCCGCCTACACCCTGCGGGCCTTCGCGCACGCCCTCGCCGACAGCCTCGCCCGGCACGTCGCCGTGCTCGACCCGCGGGCCGTCGTGCTCGGTGGCGGGATCTCGCGGGCCGGCACGCTGCTGAGCGAGCCGTTCGCCGAGCGGCTCGCCGCGCTCACCCCGTGCCCGCCCGAAGTGCGGACCTCCACGCTGGGTGAGGAGTCCACCGCGATCGGGGCGGCCCGCCTCGCCCTGGACCACGTCGAACGGCCTGTTTGACGGGCTCCCCGCAGAAAAGTCCAAGCCTCACCGACGAAGAGTCCAACTCCCCGGGACCGGCAGGCGGTTGACGTGCCCTCCCGCCGCTTCCATGATGACTCTCCAATTCAGAAAGTTGCCTTCTTTATTGGTGGCCGCCTTCCCGGCGTCTCGGCGCTCCGGGCGGCCGCACCCGTCCCGTCGGTGGGAGTACGCGTGTCTTCCCCAGCAACTGAACGGCGCGTCCGTGCCGCCTCGCCGCCCGCGCCCGCCCCGGCACGGGCGGGGAGGCGCACCCTCAGGAGCCGTCCGCCGCTCGCGCGCCGGCTGCGCGACAACTGGGTGATGCTCGCCCTGATGGCGCCCGGCCTGCTGTTCTTCGTCGTCTTCTTCTACGTCCCGATGCTCGGCAACATCGTCGCCTTCGAGGACTACCAGCCCTTCATCGGCTTCAAGGACAGCGCCCTCGTCGGCCTCGCCAACTTCCAGGAACTCTTCGCCGACCCGGCCTTCTGGGAGTCCGTCCGCAACACCCTCGCCTTCGCCGCCCTCCAGCTCGTCTTCTTCTTCCCCGCCCCGCTGGCCCTCGCCCTGCTGCTCAACAGCCTGGTCTCCAGCCGCGTGAAGAAGTTCGTGCAGAGCGTCGTCTACCTCCCGCACTTCATCTCCTGGGTGCTGGTCGTCGCCCTGTTCCAGCAGGTACTCGGCGGCGCGGGCCTCGTCTCCAACTTCCTGCGCGACCACGGCTTCTCGGCCCTCGACGTGATGACCGACCCGCACGCCTTCCCCCTCCTGATCACCTCCCAGGTCATCTGGAAGGACATCGGCTGGGGCATGATCATCTACCTCGCGGCGCTCGCCAACGTCGACCAGAGCCTGTACGAGTCCGCCGCCGTCGACGGCGCGAACCGCTGGCGCCGCATGTGGCACGTGACCCTGCCCGCCGTCCGCAGCGTCACGATCATGCTGCTCGTGCTGCGGCTCGGCGACGTCCTGTCCGTCGGCTTCGAGCAGTTCCTGCTCCAGCGCGACGCGGTCGGCGCCCGCGCCGCCGAGGTCCTCGACACGTACGTCTACTACCACGGCGTGGTCTACGGCGACTGGGGCGTCGGCGCCGCCGCGGGCCTGGTCAAGGGTGTCGTCGGCGCCCTCATGATCTGGGGCGCCAACAAGCTCGCCCACGCCTTCGGAGAGCAAGGGGTGTACAGCAAGTGACCTTCTCCCTGCCGCTGTTGAAGCCCCGGCCCGAGGACGCCCGCCCCGCCTGGGAGGAGCCGCCGAGCCCGCTCGGCAAGAGCGCCAAGGCCGTCGTCCTCACCGTCATCTGTGCCGTGATGATCCTGCCGTTCCTCACGGTCCTGTCCACGAGCCTCGCCTCCCGCGAGGAGATCACCGCGTCCGGCGGCTTCGTCCTCTTCCCGACGGACCCCACCTTCGAGGCGTACACCACGATCCTGTCCGGCGGCCTCGTCACCCGGGCCGTCCTCGTCAGCATCGGCATCACCGTCGTCGGCACGACGCTGTCGCTCCTGACGACCGTCGGCCTCGCCTACGCCCTGTCCAAGCGGGGCGTCCCCGGCAGCAAGCCGGTCCTGCTCATGGTCCTGTTCACCCTGCTCTTCGCGCCCGGCATGATCCCCATGTACGTCCTGGTCAAGGAGCTGGGGCTGCGCGACTCGTACTGGTCGCTGATCCTGCCCGGCCTGATCAACGCCTTCAACCTCGTCGTCATGCGGGCCTTCTTCATGAACATCCCCGAGGAGCTCTACCAGGCCGCCCGCATCGACGGCGCCGGCGACTGGCGCGTCCTCACCCGCATCGTCATGCCGCTGTCCAAGGGCGTCATCGCCGTCGTCGGCCTCTTCTACGCCGTCACGTACTGGAACGCCTTCTTCAACGCGATGCTCTACCTCGACGACTCCGGCAAGTGGCCCATCCAGGTGGTGCTGCGCAGTTACGTCGTCCAGGGCAAGGCCATCACCTCCGACCAGCTGGGCGTGACCCACATGGCGCCGCCGCAGTCCATCTCCATGGCCGTCGTCATGCTCGCGCTGCTGCCGATCCTGCTGCTCTTCCCCTTCCTGCAGAAGTACTTCAGCAAGGGCGTGCTCACCGGCGCGATCAAGGGCTGAGCCGGCCCGCGATCCAGGGCCCCTCCGGCCCCAGCCCCCGTACCTCCGTCCCCGAACCCGTGTGGAGTCGATCATGAGCACCGGTGTGTCCCGACGCCGTTTCCTCGGCCTGAGCACCGCCGTCGCGGCGGGCGCCGCCTCCTCCTTCCTCACCGGCTGCGGAAGCTCCACCGCCGGCAAGGGCGAGGCCGCCTCCGCCAAGGTCAAACTGCCCGCCTACGTCCCCTTCACCGGCGTCAAGCCCGACCTGCCGCCCAACGCGAAGGGCCTGTCCGCCGGCTTCCTCTCCTACCCCAAGGAACTCGCGCAGAGCGTCGCGAAGGTCCCCGGCGACGGCTCCAAGGTCTCGATGCTCACCGAGATCTGGGTCCAGCCCCCGCTGCCCAAGGGCTCCAACGCCCACTGGAAGCAGGTCAGCTCCAAGCTCGGCGTCGACCTGTCCGCGATCCTCGGCACCGACCCCGGCTACGAGGAGAAGTTCCCCGCGATCGTCGCCGGCGGCGATCTGCCCGACCTCATGTGGATCCCGCCCAACCAGGGCCTGCAGCACATCGCGCAGCTCCTGGAGTCCAAGATGGCCGACATCACGGAGTACGTCTCCGGCGACGCGGTCAAGGACTACCCGAACCTCGCCAACATGACCCCGGCGCACTGGAAGACCGCCGTTGTCAACGGCAAGATCTGGGGCGCCCCCAGCCCCTACCCCGCCCTCGGCCAGGTCTACGGCGGCAACCCCAAGATCTGGGCGAAGGCCGACGGCTTCTCGGCGCAGAGCACCGAGGAGTTCATGGACAAGTGCAAGGAGGTCACCGGCGGCAACACCTGGGCCCTCGAACCGATCTACGGCAACGCCGTCAGCGTTCTCAGCCAGTGCTACGGCGCACCCAACAAGTGGGGCCGCGACAAGAGCGGCAAGGTCACCTTCTGGATGGAGTCCGAGCAGTACCTCGAGGCGCTCAACTTCGTCGTCAAGCTCAAGAAGGCCGGAGTCTTCTACCCCGGAGACCCCAAGATGGCCGACGCCTACCTCAAGCTGGCCCAGGGCCGCATCGGCGCCTGCGTCTACGCCAACCCGACCGGCGCCCGCAAGGACACCCGCACCAACGACCCCGCCCTCGCCGCCGAGATCCTCATCCCCTTCGACGCCGACGGCGCCAAGGCCAACGCGCACTACCACGCGTTCGGCACCATCGGATACACGGCGATCAAGAAGGGCAGCGAGAAGCGCGTCCGGATGATGCTGGAGATCCTGAACTACCTCGCCGCGCCCTACGGCACCAAGGAGCGCGAGTTCCTGGAGTTCGGCGCCGAGGGCAGCGACTTCACCTACGACGACAAGGGCTTCCCGCAGCGCACCAAGAAGGGCAAGCAGGAGGTCGAGGGCCTGTGGAGCGGCCTGGCCACCGCCACCACGGCCCCCTTCGTCCTCGCCCCGTCCGTCTTCCCCGGCAGCCACGGCGTCCAGGACGTCAAGGACATGTACGGGGTCGAGCAGGAGCTCCTGCGCACGGCCGTCCAGAACGCCACCGTCGGCCACTACTCGGACGCGTACACCGAGCACTACGGGCGCCTGTCGACCGAGGCCAACGACCTGGTCAACGACATCGTCGCCGGACGCCGCAAGATCAGCGAGTGGAAGCTGTTCTGGTCGGAGTGGGGCCCCAAGGGACTCGACAAGATGAAGCAGGAGTTCCAGAAGTCCCTCGAGGCCGGTGACGCGTGAGGTGACTAGGACTCGGTGCGGTTCAGCTCGGACCTCTTGTACGAGTACCCGAAGTAGATGACGAGCCCGACCACGAACCAGACGGCGAACCGCACCCACGTCTGCCATTCCAGGAACGTGATCAGCCAGATCGAGAAGACGACGCCGATCGCGGGCACGAACGGCATGCCCGGCGTGCGGAACGTGCGCGGCAGCTCCGGCTGCCGGTAGCGCAGCACGATCACCGCGACGCACACCACGACGAACGCCAGCAGGATGCCGATGTTGGTCAGCTCGGCCGCCTCGCCGATCGGCAGGAACCCGGCGATGGCGGCCGACGCGAACCCGACGATCCACGTCACGCGCGTCGGCACGTGCCGCGTCGGATGCGTCTTCGCGAACCACTTCGGCAGCAACCCGTCACGCGACATCGAGAACCACACGCGCGTCACACCCAGCATGAACGTGAACATCACGGTGAGGATGCCGATGATCGCGCCGACCGCGATCACGTCCGCGAGCCCGCTCAGACCGACCGACTTGAACGCCGTCGAGAAGCCGCTCTCCGGGTCGATGTCCTTGTAGTTCTGCATGCCCGTCAGCACCAGGCAGGCCAGCACGTACAGCACCATCGAGATGGCCAGCGAGTAGATGATCGCCTTCGGCATGTGCCGCTGCGCGTCCTTGGACTCCTCGGCCGCCGTCGACATCGCGTCGTAGCCGAACACGGCGAAGAACACCGTCGCGGCGCCCGTGAACGCCCCGCTCACCCCGAACGGGAAGAACGGCGTGTAGTTCCCGGTGTCGATGTGGAAGAAGCCCACCGCGATCACCACGATCACCACGAGGACCTTCAGCACCACGACGACCGTCTCGAAACGGGCCGCGTTCTTGATGCCGAGCGTGAGCAGATACGCGATCAGCAGACACAGCAGCGCCGCGAACAGGTCGACCTTGTGCCCGTCACCCGTACCGGGCGCGCCCAGCATCCACTTCGGCAGCTCCAGGCCCATCTCCCCGAGCAGGAAGCTGAAATAGCCGGAGATGCCGATGGCCACCACCGCGACGATCGCCGTGTACTCCAGGAGCAGGTCCCAGCCGATGAACCAGCCCACCAGCTCGCCGAGCACCGCGTACCCGTACGTGTAGGCGGAGCCGGCCTTGGGGATCAGGCCGGCGAACTCGGCGTACGACAGGGCGGCCGCCGCGCTCGCCACACCCGCGATGAGGAACGAGATCAGCACGGCGGGGCCGGCCTTCTCGTTCGCGACCGTGCCCGCGAGCGTGAAGATGCCCGCGCCGATGATGCCGCCCACGCCGATCGCGGTGAGCTGCGTCAGACCGAGTGTGCGGGTCAGCTGTGCCGACTCGCCACCCGCCCCGGACTCCGTGTCCTCGATCTGTTCGATGGGCTTGCGGCGCAGTACGCCCTGTCCCATCCGTAGTTTGGCCATGGGGTTCACCTCTTCGCAGGTGCGACGGCTGACGGCCGCTCATGATGCACCTGCGGGGGCGTGTTCGGAAGAAGGCACGCCCCGGCCCGCGCCCCCGGTTCTACGGCACCACGGTCACCGGCCAGCGCCCCGCCTTCACCAGGCGCACCGCCACCGAGCCGATGATCCGGTGCCCCGCCTGCTCCGACGCCCCGACGACCACCGCGTCCGCCGTCAGCTTCTCGGCGGCGGTGACCAGGCCGTTGTACGGGTCGCCGCGGAAGGTGTGGAACTCCCACCGCAGGTCGTATATGCCCTTCGCCCGCTCCACGCCCGCGCGGATCTCGGCGATGAGCCCCTCCGCGACCTCGTCGGTCACCTCGCCGACCGGCACCCCGAGGGCGGTCCCGGCCGCCATCACGGGCTGCACGTACACGACGGCGAGCAGGGCGTTCTGCCGCCGGGCCAGGCCGGCGGCGTAGGCGGCGGCGCGGAAGGAGGAGTCCGAGCCGTCCATGCCGACGAGGATCACCTTCGGGCCGTCCGTACCGCGTTCGAACTGTGGGGGCTGCTGTTCGTTCACGCCGAGAGGCTAGCCGAAAGTCCCTGGTGGGGGCACCGGTCGGACGGCCCCGGCTGAACGGGTGCTTTCGCCCGCGCCCGCAGGTGTCGCGGGGGGCGCACGGCGGGGCGCGTGCGAGGCATTAAGCATGAAAACAGATCAGGACACCGCGGCTCCGGCCCGGCATGCGGCCTCGGGCCGGCGCACCTTCCTGCGCGGGTTCACCGCCGTCGCCGTGGCCGCCCTCACCGGCTGCTCCGCGACCGACCGCGCGGGCGGCCCGTCCGGCGCGAGCCCGAGCGCGGCCCCCGCCGCCGGCGCCCCCGCCGCCCGGCCCCTCGCACCCTCCGCCTACCGGCTGCGGCCGATCGGCGGGTACGGGCCCCAGCGCACCGCCCCGCAGCGCCTCGCGGTCCGGCGCGCGCCCTTGCTCAGCATGGACTTCGGACCGGACGAGCGGGCCATGGTGCTCACCTTCGACGACGGCCCAGACCCGCGCTTCACCCCCGAGATCCTGCGCACCCTGCGCCGCCACGAGGTGCGCGCCATGTTCTTCGTGTGCGGCGAGATGGCCGTGGAGAACAAGGACCTGCTGCGCGAGATGGCCGACGACGGCCACGTCATCGGCAACCACACCTGGACGCATCCGCTCCTGACGAAGCTCACCCGCGCGCGCATGCGCCCCGAGATCGAGCGCACCTGCGAGG
This sequence comes from Streptomyces sp. NPDC059524, assembly GCF_042749255.1. Classification (NCBI taxonomy): domain Bacteria; kingdom Bacillati; phylum Actinomycetota; class Actinomycetes; order Kitasatosporales; family Streptomycetaceae; genus Streptomyces; species Streptomyces sp. NPDC059524. The sequence goes on from NZ_JBHYTK010000027.1 coordinate 62,568, forward strand.
TCGTCCAGGACGCGACGGGGGAGGCCCCCGCCTGGTTCCGCGCCCCCTACGGGGCCTGGAACCGCTCCGCGTTCCGCCTCGGCGCCGAGCTCGGCATGGAGCCGCTCGCCTGGACCGTCGACAGTCTCGACTGGACCACGCCGGGCACCCGCACGATCGTCTCCCGGGTGCTGGGCGGCGCCGCGCCCGGCGTCGTGGTCCTCAACCACGACGCCGGCGGCGACCGCGCGCAGAGCGTCGCCGCCCTGCACAGATACCTGCCCCGGCTGCTCGACGACGGCTACCGCCTGACCGTGCCGCGCCGCCGGGGCCTGTGAGCCGACCTGGTGTGGCGGGGGGGCGCGCCCCCGCCCACCCCCCGGGGGGACCACGACCGCTATCGGCGTGGCGAGGTGGGGAGAGTATACCCCCCCCCCCGAGTGGTAACC
>NZ_JBHYTK010000028.1:0-4758 GCF_042749255.1 Streptomyces sp. NPDC059524
CGCACGAAGTGCGCATCTCCATAGGGGCGCGGGGCTGTGTCTATGAGCGGCTCCGCCGCGGGGCGCGACCAGCCCCCACCGGCCCGCGGACGAACGGGCGATGGGGGCTTCCGTCGGAGGTCAGAGGACCTTGGACAGGAAGGACTTGGTGCGGTCGTGCTGGGGGTTGGTCAGCACGTCGCGGGGGTGGCCGGACTCGACGACGACGCCGCCGTCCATGAAGACGAGACTGTCGCCGACCTCGCGGGCGAAGCCCATCTCGTGGGTGACGACGATCATCGTCATGCCCGATTCGGCGAGGTCACGCATGACGTCGAGGACGTCACCCACCAGCTCCGGGTCGAGCGCCGAGGTCGGCTCGTCGAACAGCATCAGCTTGGGATCCATGGCCAGCGCGCGGGCGATCGCCACACGCTGCTGCTGACCGCCCGACAGCTGCGAGGGATAGTTCTTCGCCTTGTCCCCGAGACCGACCCGCTCCAGGAGCTCGCCGGCCCGCTTGCGGGCATCCGCCCGCGACTGCTTCTTGACCTGGACCGGCGCCTCCATGACGTTCTCCAGCGCCGTCATGTGGGGGAAGAGGTTGAACCGCTGGAACACCATGCCGATGTCCCGCCGCTTCAACGCCACCTCCCGGTCGCGCAGCTCGTACAGCTTGTCGCCCTGCTGGCGGTAGCCGACCAGCTCGCCGTCCACGTACAGACGGCCGCCGTTGATCTTCTCCAGGTGGTTGATGCAGCGCAGGAACGTGGACTTGCCCGACCCGGACGGGCCGATCAGGCAGAACACCTCACCCTGCTTGACCTCCAGGTCGATGCCCTGCAGGACCTGCACCGCGCCGAAGGACTTGTGGACGCCCTCCGCCTTCACCATCACGTTCACGTCGCCGCTCACGCGCCCACCGCCTTGGACCGGTTCGACAGCGACAGCATGTTCGCCTTCACCTTCTGCCACGGCGTCGCGGGCAGCTGACGGGACGTGCCGCGCGCGTAGTACCGCTCGATGTAGTACTGCCCCACACTCAGGATCGACGTCATGATCAGGTACCAGGCCGCCGCCGTGAAGTACATCTCCACCGGCGAACCCGACTGCTGACCGATGTCCTGCGCGTAGCGGAACAGCTCGTTGAACTGCACCGCCGCGACCAGCGACGTCGTCTTGAGCATGTTGATGAACTCGTTGCCCGTCGGCGGCACGATCACCCGCATCGCCTGCGGGATCACGATCCGCCGCAGCGTCTTCGAGTGCGACATGCCCAGCGCGTGCGAGGCCTCCGTCTGGCCCTCGTCGACCGACATCAGACCCGCACGGCAGATCTCCGCCATGTACGCGGCCTCGTTCAGCCCCAGACCCAGCAGCGCGGTCAGCAGCGGCGTCATGAACGAGGACCAGTAGTCCTTGTAGATCGGACCGAGGTTGATGTACTCGAAGACCAGGCCCAGGTTGAACCAGATGAACAGCTGGACCAGGACCGGCGTCCCACGGAAGAACCAGATGTAGAACCAGGCGATCGAGCTGGTCACCGGGTTCTTCGACAGACGCATCACGGCCAGGGTGATACCGCCCACGACACCGATCAGCATCGACAGGACCGTCAGCAGCAGCGTCTTGCCGACACCCGTCAGGATGCGGTCGTCGAAGAAGTACTCCGGGACCGTGCTCCACTGGATCTTGCCCTGCCCGAAGGCATAGATGATCGACCCCAGCAGCGCGAGCGCGACCACCGCGGCCAGGTAACGCCCGTAATGCCGCACCGGAATCGCCCTGATGGCTTCCGGCGCGGTCGCGGGCGGCGGCGTGTCCTCGGGGCCGCCGCCCGTCTTCTCGATGTCAACAGACACGGATCTTGCCTTTCAACGACTTCTACGACCGAGGTGCGTGGTCACTTACCGCCGTTGACGGTGGCTTCCTTGACGGCGCCCGCCTCGACGCCCCACTTGGCGATGATCTTGTCGTACTCGCCGCTCTTGATGATCGCGTCGAGCGCGTCCTTGATGGCGTCGCGCAGCTGGGTCTGGTCCTTGGAGACGGCGATGCCGTACGGCGCCGCGTCGACCTGGTCGCCGACGATCTCGAAGGCCTTGCCGCCGCCCGTGGTCTTGACCGCGTACGCGGCGACCGGGAAGTCGGAGGAGCCGGCGTCGGCGCCGCCCGAGCGCAGGCGGGTCTGGGCCTGCTGGTCGTCGTCGAAGGCCTGGATGCCCAGCGTCTTGCCCTTGGGGCACTTCTTGGCCTGGGCCTTGGCCAGGTCGTGGGAGACCGTGCCGCGCTGCACGACGATCTTCTTGCCGCACAGGTCGTCCCAGGTCTTGATGCCCTGGGTCTTGCCCTTCGGCGTGTAGATGGAGACGCCCGCGTTGAAGTAGTCGACGAAGTCGACGCCCTCGCCGACCTTCTTGCCGGTGTCGGAGTCGACACCCTCCTGGCGGTCCTTGGTGTCCGTCATGGCCGACATCGCGATGTCGTAGCGGTTCGAGCGAAGGCCCGTGACGAGGGTGTCGAAGGTGCCGTTCTCGAACTCGAACTTCACGCCGAGCTGCTTGCCCATGGCCGCGGCGATGTCGGGGTCGATCCCGATCGCGTTGCCCGACTTGTCCTTGAACTCCACCGGCGCGTACGCGATGTCCGAGCCGACCCGGATGACGCCCTTGTCGCGGATCTCCTTGGGGAGCTTGTCGGCCAGCGGCGCGTTCTTGGTGGAGGCGGTGCCGGAGCCCGCGTCCTTGTCCTTCGTCTGGTCGCCGCAGCCGGTCAGCAGCAGGGTGCCGGCGACCGCGATCGCGCCGATCGCGGCTATCCGGGACTTCGCGGACGTCGCGGTCGTGCGGCGGGTGGTGCTTGCGGTCATGCTTGGTTCCTCCGGCAGGGTGAGGGAAAAAGCCGTGTGGTCGCACATGTTGTCGAGCGTCGCGACCTCGCGTGGTTACGGCATCTTGCCATTCGGACTGCCCGATTCAGGGGGTCTGCGATGTCAAAATCGGATAACGGGTCGCCCAAGATCGCAACAGGCGGGCGCTACAGGGGGCATGGCGCTGGATCTTCTGCCGATCCGCGGCCCCGGAACCGAAGATTCTCCGGTGGATCGCCCTTCGTCTCACCATTCGGGCGACCCCTCGCCCGCCTCGCGTTCGACTTGTTGAATTGTCCAGACATTCGGCTATGAGTCATGTCACCGAGGCGTGATCGATCACGTACGGGGTCGTCCGTGGCCCCGTCAGTCAGGTAAGAAGGTTCTTTACACCCCTCATCCGGGGCACAGGGCGCGCGTGCGGCGCGCCCGTCGTGTACGCACCCGCACGGCCGGTCACAAACGGACCGGCCGGGTCGTACGCGGTCCCGCCCGTTCCTCACCAGGAGCGGACCCACCCTCAACTGAAGCAATAAGACTTAAGGGGTCAGAAAAGTGGCAGCGGAGATCGTCAATCCTCGCAGCGACGCCAATACGGGCAACGAGGGCACTGACGAGCCCTTCGACCCGGCATTCGCGCTGCACCGCGGCGGCAAGATGGCCGTGCAGGCCACCGTGCCGGTCCGCGACAAGGACGACCTGTCCCTGGCGTACACGCCCGGCGTCGCGAAGGTGTGCAGCGCCATCGCGGAGAAGCCGGAGCTCGTCCACGACTACACGTGGAAGTCGAACGTCGTGGCGGTCGTGACCGACGGTACGGCCGTCCTGGGACTCGGTGACATCGGTCCCGAGGCCTCCCTCCCGGTGATGGAGGGCAAGGCCATTCTCTTCAAGCAGTTCGGTGGCGTGGACGCCGTGCCGCTCGCGCTCTCGACGACCGACGTCGACGAGATCGTCGACACCGTCGTGCGCCTCGCCCCGTCCTTCGGCGGCGTCAACCTCGAGGACATCGCGGCTCCGCGGTGCTTCGAGATCGAGCGCAAGCTCCAGGAGCGGCTCGACATCCCGGTCTTCCACGACGACCAGCACGGCACCGCCGTGGTCACCCTCGCCGCGCTGAAGAACGCGGCGAAGCTCAGCGGGCGCGAGCTCGGCGAGCTGCGCGGTGTGATCTCCGGCGCCGGTGCGGCGGGCGTGGCGATCGCCAAGTTCCTGCTCGAGGCCGGTCTCGGCGACGTCGCCGTCACCGACCGCAAGGGCATCGTGAGCCGCGACCGCGAGGACCTCAACCCGGTCAAGCGCGAGCTCGCCGAGATCACGAACAAGGCGGGCCTGTCCGGCACGCTGGAGGACGCCCTCGCGGGCGCCGACCTCTTCATCGGCGTCTCCGGCGGTACGGTCCCCGAGCCGGCGGTCGCCTCGATGGCGCCGGGTGCCTTCGTCTTCGCGATGGCCAACCCGAACCCCGAGGTGCACCCCGACATCGCCCACAAGTACGCGGCCGTCGTCGCGACCGGGCGTTCGGACTACCCGAACCAGATCAACAACGTGCTGGCCTTCCCGGGCATCTTCGCGGGCGCCCTCCAGGTGCGGGCCACGCGGATCACCGAGGGCATGAAGATCGCCGCCGCCGACGCGATCGCCGACGTCGTGGGTGACGAGCTCGCCGCCGGTTACGTGATCCCGTCGCCGTTCGACGAGCGGGTGGCCACGGCCGTCACCGCCGCCGTGGCCGCCGCAGCGCGCGCCGAGGGCGTCGCCCAGCGCTGACGCTGCCCGCGGTTCTTTTCGTGTGGTTCGGTCGAGGGGCCGCCCCCCCCCGGGCCGGAGCCCGGGGGGTGCCCGCTACCAGGCGGGGGGGGCGGGAGGGGGGGGGTCCCCCCCCCCGCGCCGTCGGGGCAGGGCCCGCG
>NZ_JBHYTK010000028.1:4768-62375 GCF_042749255.1 Streptomyces sp. NPDC059524
GGGGGGGGCGGCCGGGGCGGCGCGCGGGGCCGGGGCGGGGGCGGGGCCGCCGGGGCCCCCGCCGGGGGGGCGGCGCGCGGGCCGTTATTTTTGGTGGGCGGGGCGCCGCGGCCCGGCGGGGCGCCCCCTCTTCCGTGTCTGCGGCCGTCTCCTTGCCGGTGTCTGCGTCTGCGTCTGCGACCGCTCCCGCTTCCCGTTCCCGTTCCGGTTTCCGTTCCCGGAACCGTGTGCTTGATCCCTTCGGGGCGTTGCGCCAGAGGACGTGTGTCACAGGGCGGGACGGTTCCCCGGCCGGGGCGCTGGGCCTATCGTCGGGGCCATGTTCGCCGCCTACGCTGCCCGTATCGACCGTGATCAGCCGCTGAACGGACTGGAGCTGGGGGAGCGGCCCGCCCCCGCCGACCGGCCGGGCTGGACCACCGTGAACGTCAAGGCCGCCTCTCTCAACCATCACGACCTGTGGTCCCTGCGCGGGGTCGGACTCGGCGAGGAGGTGCTGCCCATGATCCTGGGCTGCGACGCCGCCGGGATCGACCAGAACGGCAACGAGGTCGTGCTCCATTCGGTGATCGGCGAGACCGGTCACGGGGTCGGACCGCGCGAGCGCCGGTCCATCCTCACCGAGAAGTACCAGGGCACCTTCGCCGAGCAGGTCACCGTGCCCGAGTGGAACGTGCTGCCCAAGCCGAAGGAGCTCTCCTTCGAGGAGGCCGCCTGCCTGCCCACCGCCTGGCTGACCGCGTACCGGATGCTCTTCACCAACGCCGGGGTGCGCCCCGGTGACTCGGTCCTCGTGCAGGGCGCGGGCGGCGGTGTCGCCACGGCCGCGATCGCGCTCGGCAAGGCGGCCGGGCTGCGGGTCTTCGCGACGAGCCGCGACGAGGCCAAGCGCAAGCGGGCCCTGGAGCTCGGGGCCGTCGAGGCGCTGGAGTCCGGGGCGCGGCTGCCGCAGCGGGTCGACGCCGTCATCGAGACCGTGGGCGCCGCGACCTGGTCCCACTCCGTGAAGTCGCTCCGTCCCGGCGGCACGCTGGTGATCTCCGGCGCGACCAGCGGACCCAACCCGCCGGCCGCCGAGCTCAACCGCATCTTCTTCCTGGAGCTCAAGGTCGTCGGCTCGACGATGGGCTCCAAGGACGAGCTGGAGGACCTGCTGTCCTTCTGCGCCGCGACCGGCCTCCGTCCTGTGATCGACGAGGTCCTGCCGCTCGACCGGGCCCGCGAGGGCTTCGAGAAGATGGCGGGCGGCGACCTCTTCGGCAAGGTCGTCCTGACCGTCTGACCCGATCGGGTCCAGGGAGGGGACGGGGCGCCCGGTGGGCGCCCCTTCTTCGCGCCCGTCGTGTCAACTAGGGTTGACGGCCAGGTGGTGTCAACTTACATTGACACCATGACCGAGGCAACGGATCTCGCCGAGCAGGCGGGCGCCCGCGACCCGCGGGTCGGATTGCGGGCGGTCGCCGCGCTGCGGCGGCTGCTGGAACAGCTGGAAGCGGTACAGGTGCGCAGCGCGCGCCATCAGGGCTGGTCGTGGCAGGAGATCGCGGCCGAGCTGGGCGTCAGCCGGCAGGCCGTGCACAAGAAGCACGGGAGGCGATGATGTTCGAACGGTTCACCAAGGGCGCCCGCGATGTCGTGCGCGGCGCCGTCGACAAGGCCGAGCAGGAACGCGCCCCGCAGGTCGACGAGGGGCATCTGCTGCTCGCCCTCCTGGAGGCCCGCGGCACCCGGGCGGCCTTCGCCCTGGGCGCGCTCGGCGCCGCCACGGACGCGCGGCGCGCGGCGATCGGGCAGGACCTGACCTCGGCGCGGCGCCGGGCCGGACTCTCACAGGCGGACGCCGAGGCCCTCGCCGGGCTCGGCATCGACCTCGACGAGATCGTCTCCCGAGTCGAGGAGACCCATGGCGTCGGCGCCCTGACCGGTGGGCGGCGGCTCGGCGGGCGCCGCCCGTTCACCAAGGAGGCCAAGGGCGTCCTGGAGTCCTCCCTGCGGATCGCCCTGGCCCACCGTGACCGCTCCATCGGCGACCAGCACCTCCTCCTCGCCCTCGCGACCCGCCCCGGCACGCCCATGGAGGTCCTGGCCGCGCACGGCGTGACCGTGTCCGGGGTGGAACGGGTCCTCTACGGCTCCGACTCGGACGCGGCCTCGGACGCGGCCTCGGACCCGGACGCAGACCCGGACGCAGACCCGGACGCAGACCCGGACGCAGACCCGGACTCGGACGGGGGCGGGGACGGGCGCGGGGAGGCGGCGAGCTGAGGCCGCCTCACCCTTCCTCTCCTACCCTCGCGGAGCCCTGAGCGCCGCCCCGATGTGGGCCGCCGCCTCTGAGAGTCTGCGGCGGGCCTCCTGGAGCTGAGTGGGGGAGACGCCGTGGTCGCGGGCCGCGTCGCGGATGTCGTCGCGGAACCGGTCCAGGAGGCGGTCCAGGTCGCGGGCCGGATCGCCGGTGCTGTCCTCGGCCGTGGCCCAGGACGGGATGTACTCGACCGGGATCTCCTCCGAGGCCGGACGGTACGTCGGACCGGCGCCGCCGGAGCGCGCGGAGCTGTCGGATCCGGCCTCGGCGTCGGACCCCGCCCCACTGCCGGTCCCGGCGTCAGAGCCTGAAGCCGAGCCCGCGGCCCCGCCCCCGCCCCCGGCCGAGCCCGAGCCCGCACCGGCAGCCCCGCCGGCACCCCCGGCCGAGCCCGAGCCCGCACTCTCCTTGCCGTCCGGTGCCTCCCCCTGAGGCCGTGGACGGCCCGATTCCTTACCGAAGGTCTTGCCGAACTCGCCGAACTCCCGGGCCAGCTCGGACAGCCCCTCGCGGACCCCCGTCGGCCAGTCGCCCCGCGCGAAGTGGTCCTGCACCTGGTCCTGCACCCGCTTGGCCATGCGCTGGAACTCCTCCTGCGCCTGCGCCCGCACCTTGTCCTGCGTCTCCTTGGCCTGGCGGCGCGCCCGCTGGGCCTCCTCGCGGGCCCGGCGGCTCTCGTCCTTCGCGCGCCGCGCCTGCTCCTTCCACTCCTGCTTGGCCCGGCGCAGCTCCTCCTTGGCGGCGCGCCAGGACTCGTGGTCCGTCACGTCCCCCAGTCCGCCGAGGCCGAGCCCCGGTCCGGCCCCGGTGCCCGGGGTGCCGCCGGCCTTCGATGTCGCGGCCCGCACCTCGCGGCGCAGATCGCCCGCCGCGCCCCGTACGTCGTCGCGGATCTCGGCGGCCAGCTCGGCCACGGACTCGCGGATCTCCAGCTCCAGGTCGGCCAGCTCCCCGCTGCGGTCGGCCAGCTCGGCCCGGCCCGCGTCCGTGATCGCGTAGACCTTCCGGCCGCCCTCGGTGGTGTGGGTGACGAGCCCCTCGGACTCCAGCTTGGCCAGCCGGGGGTAGACGGTGCCCGCCGACGGCGCGTACAGCCCCTGGAAACGCTCTTCGAGGAGCCGGATCACCTCGTAGCCGTGGCGCGGCGCCTCGTCGAGCAGCTTCAGGAGGTACAGGCGCAGGCGGCCGTGGGCGAAGACGGGGGGCATGTCAGAGCACCTTCTTGTCAGCGTCGCCGGTGTCGTCGGCGGGGGTGTGCGGCCCGGTCCCTCCGTCGAACGGGTCGTCCTCGCCCGGAGGCCGGCGCAGCAGCGCGATGGAGCCGGAGACCGTGGTCGCCTTGAGGCTGCCGGTGCCCGCACCGAGCCTCCCGGTGATCTTATGGGCGCCCCACTGGCCGGAGACGCGCAGGCCGTCGAACGCGTTGGACACCGCGCCGCTCGTCGTGTTCGCCTCCACCTGCGTGTCCGCCGGGTGCGGGATGCGGATGGCGATTTCGCCGGACACGCTGGTCAGGCTGACGTCGGTCGGGCCCGCCGGGTCCAGGTCCACGATCATCGCGCCGCTGACGGTGTCCGCCTTCACGAAGGAACCGGAGCCCTCGACGACCGTCAGATCGCCCGAGACCGAGTTGAACCGCAGGTCGCCCGTCACCGCCTGGGCCTCCACGCTGCCGGAGACCGTGCTCGTGCGCACCGGGCCCGTGACGCCCACCAGCGTCGTGTCGCCGGAGACGCCCTTGATCTCCGTGTGCCCCTCGATGCCGGAGACCACCGCGCCGGCCCCGACCACGCCCACCTCGACCCGGGACCCCGTGGGCACGGTGAGGGTGACGACCGCGCTGCGGTGCCAGCCTCTGCGGTCGAGCCATTTCAGGAAGCCCTTCCAGGGCAGGTCGTCGTAAGCGACCGACAGGACCCCGTCCCGCTGGGTCACCATCAGCGGCGGTCCCTCGATCTCCGAGACCTCCAGGCGGGCGGTGGGGTCGTCGGTGCCCACCACGTTCACCGTCCCGTTCACCACGCGCACATGCAGCGCCCTCACCGGCTCGTCGAAGACGAGCTTCTGCGGCTCCGCGACGGACCACTCGGGCATGGTGCGACCTCCTCCACCGTGAACGCGCCATATCGCGTCCTCTGTCAAACACGATATATCGCGGATACGGGAAGTCAAGACTGTCGCGGCAGCGCTCCGCCGGGCTCACCCGCACGAGCGACACCTCCCCGCCCCACCCGCCCGGCCGCCATTTCTGGCCGAACCCTGACAAATTGACCTAGCGTGAGCCCATGTCGTCGTCCCCGGAACCCGCCGGAGCCCTGCTGCTGTGCCGCGCCGAACCCGCCGTGGTCGGCCCCGCCGCCCATCTGCTGCGCCGACGCATGCTCCTCGCGCAGGCCGGCCGCGGCTGGAGCGTCCTCGTGCCGGAGACCAAGCCCTGGCTGGACGGCGCGGACACCGTAGACGCCGCGGGCGCCACCGACGGCACCGGTGAACCGATCGAGCGGATCCTCGGCGGCTGGGCCGGCGCCCTCGCCGTCGGCGCACCCTGGTCGGCCCTCGCGCTGTGGTGGGACGCGGACCGCAGCGGCTTCACGCTCGCGTCCGGATTCCGCCGCCCCGTCGGCTACGTGTGGCTCGCGAACGGCACCCCGGCCGGCGAGGACGAGGCCATGCGGACCTTCGCCGCCCGCCTCGGCCTCGACCCGGTGCTCGACATGCAGTCGCTCGACGCGCTCACCGAACCCGACAGCGCCTCCGACGCCCGCGCCCGGATGCTCGGCCTGCTCGCGGTGCTCAGCCGCACCGGCCTCGCCCTCCCCGCGGGCCTGACCCCCGGCGAACCCGCCGACCGGCTCCGCGAGGCCGCGCGGAGCCGGCCGGACGCCGAACCCGTCTCCTGGTCCGGCTGGCGCGACGCCATGCACGCCGAACTCGACGTCGTCGAGGGCACCGGCATCGGCCCCTGGCTGCGCGGCCCCAAGGCCCGCTGCCTCGCCGCCGCACAGCTCGCCGCCGGTCTCCCGCTCGCCCTGCACGGCCTGCGCCGGCGCAGCGGGGGCTGGCTCACGGCAGGCGCGGTGCTGCTCGCGCACGGCGCGCTCGGTCTCGCGTACGACCGGATGCGCTCGGCCCGCGACTGACGCCCGCCCGGCCCCGTACCCGCCGCTGTCGGCCCCGTACCCGCCGCTGTCGGCCCTGTATCCGCCGCCGACGGGCCCTGCCCGCCGTCCCGCTCCGCGCCCTGCCTCGCCCCTACTCCTCGTCTACTCCTCGTCCTCGTCGTCGTCCAGCCGCGCCAGCCACGTGGCCAGGCGCTCCACCGGCACCTCGAAGTCCGGGTTCAGATCGACGAACGTCCGCAGCTGCTCGGCCAGCCACTCGAAGGTGACCTCCTCCTCGCCGCGCCGCTTCTCCAGCTCTTCGATGCCACGGTCGGTGAAGTACAAGGGGTGCTCCGTGCTGCTCGTCCTGCTCGTGGTGCGTTGTCCCTGCCAGGATAGGCGCGGCCCGGCGGGTCACGGACGGGCACCGGGCGACGACCGTGCGCTCTCGCCCCGGCCGTCCCCGCGAGCTAGCCTGATGGCTCATCAATACCGGTGGGGCGTACGGGACATGGTGCGCCGCGGCGACGGGGGAGTGCGCCATGGGGGACGCGATACGGCCGGTGCGGCTGCCGGACGGCACGGAGGTCTGGGTCCGGGCCTCGAACCTGCCGCGCCTCGGCGGGCAGGACGACTACGACGACCTCTACGAGGACGTCGGCCTGTGGGAGAACGTGGTCACCCGCGTCGAGGGTCTCAAGGAGACCGTCGAGGGCGTCGCCCGCTCGGTCCGTACGGCCACGGCCGCGGTCGCGCCGGACGAGACCGCGGTGACGTTCGGCATCGAGGTCAGCGCCAAGCCGGGCAAGGCCGTCGCGGTGCTCGCCGACGGCGAGGCTAAGGCCAATCTGTCGATCACCCTGACCTGGCACCACGCCGACCGCCGGGCCTCCCGCCGCGCCGCCGCCGACACCGACGCGGGCCCGGCACCCGTGCCGGGCCCCGCCCCGGGCGACGGTGCCGAGGAGGGCGACAGCCGGGCCAGGGCCTGATGGCGACCGCTCCGGACCGCGGCGAGCTGTGGCAGCTGACCGAGGAGGCGACCGTAGGGCTCGGGGCGCCGCCGCCCTCCGACGACGGGCTGCCGATCGTCGCCCAGCGCGGCTCGCGCGCCCTGTGGGGCAGCGGCTTCCTCGTGGCCCCCGGCTGGGTGCTGACCTGCGCGCACGTGCTGGTCGACGGGCCGGGGCGGCGTGCCCGCCGCGCCGTGCGCCCCGACGGCACCGACGTCGGCGTCCACGTGGACGGACGGGTGCTGCGCGGCCGGGTCGCGTACTCCATGCCGCTGCCCCGGGCCGCCCGGTCCGGCCCGCACGGCCCCGACAGCGCCACCGACCTCCTCGTGTCCGAGGCCGACAGGGCGGCCCCGGACACCGACAGGAGCGGCCCGGACCTGGCGCTGGTCGCCCTGCTCGACCCGATGGACCGGGAGCGCTGCGCCTGGCTCACCGACCGGCCGCCGGGCGAGTTCGGCAGCGGCGGCATCGTCGGCCGCTTCGCACACCCCTCCGGCGTGCCCGGCCACAGCGAACCCGAGAGCCTCTCGTGCGGCTACGGCGGCACGACCGGCACCCGGATCAAGTTCGAGCTGCGGGCCGACATGCGCCCCGGCACCTCCGGCGGGCCGCTCGTCGACCTGGAGCGCGGCGAGATCGTCGGTGTCGTCAAGGCGCGCTTTCGGGAGGGCGGCTCCGGGATCGCCGTCGCCGTGAGCGGCCTGCGCGCGCTGACCGCCGCCGCGCACCTCGACGGCGCCCCCGACCTCGGCCCCGACCCGTACGAGGAGCTGATGCGGCGCCACGACGACTGGCACTGGCACCGCCAGCACCCCGAGCACGGCAACGGCGAACCCACCTGGGTCGACGCCCAGCGCGCCCTGCCCAGGCGGCGCGGCTCCTGGGGTGTGCTCGACCGCCTGGAGGCCCTGCACCAGCTCGGCGCGATGCCCCCGCCCAGCACCTCCGCGACCGTGCGCGAACTCGCGGCCGAGGCCCTGGACCGGACCGTGGCCCACTCCGTCGCCCCCGTCGGCTGGCGCGACGGACTCGGCATGCTGCACGGCTTCGGCGGCGAGGGCGACCTCGCCGTCCACCTCAGCTACCTCGTCCTCGTGGCGAAGTGGATCTCCAAGCACTCCGCCGAACCGGAGGCGGCGGCACGCGCGCGTGAGCTCTACGAGTCCGTCATGAAGCGCGGCCACGCCCTGGACGCCAAGCAGCGCGGACAGCTCGGCACCCTGCGCCCGCGCCCGCGCGCCGTCCTCCTGGAGTTCGACCACGCCCCCTCCACCCCGTACTTCGACGAGGGCGAGGAGGAGGTGCAGCAGTACGTCTGGTCCCTCTACAAGGGCTACGAGGACGGCCGCTGGGAGCTCGCCCGGACGCCGCCCACCGACGGACAGCCCTTCGCGCAGGCCCGCGAGAGCGCGCTCGACGCACTCGTCGGCGTCCTGGAGGCCGCCGACGCGACCCGGGCCGACGACGATCCCGTACCTCTCGAAGTGGCCCTGCCCGGCACCGAGTTCGCCGCCGCCGTCGCCGAGTGGGAGATACGGGAGGACGCCCGGCCCAGCGCGCCGCACAGCCCCATGGGCATCGACCGGCCCGTGATGCTGCGCGACATCGAGCGCCGCGCCCAGCTGGTCGACGCCGCCGACGTCGCCGAACAGTGGCGCGCCCGCTGGCGCGGACTGCACCGGGCCGAGCGGCTGCGGCTGCTGCGCCCCGCGGGCCCGCCGGCCCCGCTGCGGCGCGCCCAGCTGAAGAGCGCCCCGCACGACTCGGTCCCGGTCCTGTGCCAGCGCGTGACGGCGGGCTCCGGCCACGTCGCGGTCCAGCGCGCGGTCGGCCTGGGCTACCCGGTCGCCCTGTGGCGGGCCGACGGACACGGGGACGAGGACGGCTGCGGCGACGCCTGCGACGGCTTCCACGAGGGCGTCACCACCCTCCTCGACCGCCCCGGCGAATCCGTCCGCACCCTGCCCGGCCGCCTGTGGAAACTCCGCAGCGGCGCGTCCGGCACGGACTGGCTGCGCGGCCTGATCCTCTTCTACGACAGCCCGGACCACCCCCTGCCCACCGCCTCGGCCCGGCCCTTCGAACCGCCTCCGTAGCGATGCCTTCACGCCGACTTGAATCCGATGGGAGGGCCCGGCGGGCCCGGTATTTTCGTGGCAGCCTGTCGCGGAGGGGGCCTTCATGAGCGAGTGGCTGATCTACCGGGGCGCCGGAGCCCCGCACGACGACATCGAGCGGCTGCCCCCACCGCCGCCCTGGCGCGATTTCGACGGCGCCCCCGCGCTCGCCTCGCCCGGCGAGCTGGACAGCGCCTCGGTCCGCCGGCTCGGGGTGCGCAGCCGCCAGGCGCAGATGCACCGGCCGGGCGCGGAGGAGCGCGAACTGGTCAACGCCGCGCTCTACCTGCGCAGACCGCTCCTCGTCACCGGGCAGCCCGGCAGCGGCAAATCGACCATCGCGCACTCCGTCGCGTACGAGCTGAAGCTCGGCCGGGTCCTCACCTGGCCGGTCGTCAGCCGCAGCATCCTGCGCGAGGGGCTCTACCAGTACGACGCCATCGGCCGCCTCCAGGACCTGCAGATCCGCACCGCGCTCGGCGAGGACAGCGCCGCCGGCATCGCGGACGTCGGACGCTACATCCGGCTCGGCCCGCTCGGCACCGCGCTGCTCGCCTACGACCGCCCGCGCGTCCTGCTCGTCGACGAGCTCGACAAGAGCGACATCGACCTGCCGAACGACCTGCTCAACGTGCTGGAGGAGGGCGAGTTCACCATCCCCGAGCTGGAGCGGATCGCGGACGTCGCCCCGGACGTCGAGGTCCTCACCCACGACGGCGCCAAGGTGACGGTCCATCACGGCCGGGTGCGCTGCCGCGCCTTCCCGTTCATCGTCCTGACGAGCAACGGGGAACGCGACTTCCCCGCCCCGCTGCGCCGCCGCTGCATCCAGCTGGAGATGACCCCGCCCGACGCCGAACGGCTCGCGGGGATGGTCCGCGCCCACTTCGGAGAGGGCGCCGACGACGAACACGCCGCGCTCATCGACCAGTTCCTCGACCGCGACCCCGGCGACGTGCTCGCCGTCGACCAGCTGCTCAACGCCATCCACCTGGTGCGCCAGACGGGCTGGGACACGGACAGCGCCGCGCGCGCCCGCCTGTCGGGCGAACTGATGCGGCCCCTCGACCGGACGCGGTGACCGGGTGCCCGCTCCCGAGCTTCCCGACCCGCACGTTCCTGACCCCGTGACCCGCCTCGTCCGCGCCCTCGCCGAGGCAGGCACCCCGCTCGACACCCGGGAGCTCGCCGACGCCCTCTGGCTCGCCCGGTGGACCGCCGGCACGGCCCGGTCCCGCAGCGGACCCCGGCCCTCCGCCCCCGCCCCGAGCGGCCCCGAACCGGACGCCGAACCCCCCGCCCGGCCGGAGGCACCCCCTCCGCACCGGTCGGATCCGGCCAAATCCGCGGACCCGCCCGCGACCGCCCCGCGCCCCGCCCCCGTCACCCTCGCCGAACTGCGCCCGGCCGCACCCGACCCGGCCCCCGCCGGCGCCGCACCCCGCGCCGCCGCCGTGTCCGGGCTCCCCGCCCTGCCCGCGCTGCGCCGCGCCCTGCGCCCCCTGCGCGCCTACCGGCCGCCCGGCCTCTTCGCGCCCAGCGAGCTCGACGAGACCGCCACCGCCGAACTCACCGCCACTGTCGGCCTGTTGAGCCCCGTCCGCAGGCCCGTACGGCGCCGCACCGCCGACCTCGTCCTGCTCATGGACGGCGCCCCCGCCATGGCCGTCTGGGACGGACTCCTCGCCGACCTGCGCCGCGCCTGCGTCCAGGTCGGCGCCTTCCGCGACGTCGTCGTGCAGTACCTGCACCCGCTCGGCGCCGGCCTCGGCGTCACCGCCCGCCCGGGACTCGGCCACGTCCTGCGCCCCGCACAGGAGGTCACCGACCCCTCGGGGCAGCGCGTCCACCTGCTGCTCAGCGACTGCACCGGGCCGTTGTGGCGCGACGGCACCTTCCAGCGGCTGCTGCGCGGCTGGGTCACCGGCGCTCCGCTCGCCGTGCTCCAGCCCCTGCCGCAGCGCTTCTGGCAGCGCACCGCCCTGCCCGCCCGCACCGGAACCCTCACCCGCCGCCAAGGCCCGTACAGCCAGCTGGAGTTCAGGGAGCTGAGGCGGGGCGCGAGGACGGTGGCCGGACCCTACGTCCCCGTCCTGACGCCCACGCCCGCCGCACTCGGCACCTGGTCGCGGCTCGTCGCGGCCGAGAGCGGACTGCGACTGCGCGGCGCCGCCGCACCGCTCGACGGCGCCGCCCGGATCCCCGTACCGGACACGGACGCCGACGGTCACGAGGAGGACGAGGCCGAGCGGCTGCTCGTGGAGTTCGACGAGACCGCCTCGCCCACCGCCCGCGACCTCGCCGTCCACCTCGCCGCCGCCCCCCTCGCCCTGCCCGTCATGCGGCTGGTCCAGCGCACCATGCAGCCCGGCACCGGCCCCGCCGAACTCGCCGAGGTGCTCCTCGGCGGCCTCGTCACCCAGCGCCCGCCCGGCGACGGGCCCGGCCGCGAGCAGGAGGCCCGCACCGGCCCCTGGTTCGACTTCAAGCCCCGCGTCCGCACCCTGCTCCTGAAGCGGCTCAGCGCCGGCGAGGCCGCCCTCGTCCTCAAACACTGCGCCCTCTACATCGAACGCACCTTCGGCCGCGCCGCCCGCAACTACCCGGCCGCCGTCGTCGCCTACCTCGAAGGCACCGGACGCCGCCCCACCGGCGGCACCGGCAGCGTCCCCGAACCCTTCGCCACCGTCTCCGACCTCGTCCTGCGCCACTTCGAACGCGGCCTCGCCGAACTCCCCGGCGCCCTCGAACTGCCCGGCCACCCGCTGCGCGCCGCCGAACAGCGCCTGCGCCGCTACGAGAGCGACGGCGGCGCCGACGACCTCCTCGAAGCCCTGCGCCTGCTGCGCACCCCCCGCGCCACCGGCCACCCCGACGGCGGCCGCCTCTACGCCCGCGCCCTGCTGCACGCCTGGCAGCAATGGCGCGACCCGCGCCGCCTCGCCGAGGCCGAGGACGTCGCCCGCCGCGAGGTCGACACCCTCGCCGCCCGGACCGAACCCGACCCCGAGGCCCTCGGCGCGGCCCGCATCGCGCTCGCCCGCGTGCTGCGGACCCGGGGCGAGGAACGGATCGCGGAGGCCGCACGCCGCCGCCCGCCCGAGTCCACCGAGCTGCGGGAGCACGGGGAGCACCTCGTCGACGAGGCCCTGGCCCAGCTCGAACTCGCCCTCTACCTCCCGGGCCTGACCGCCGCCACCCGCCTGTCCTGCGCCGTGCTCCACACCGCCGTCGTCGACAGCCGCCTCGACCGCTCGCCCGACGACGACCTCACCCACCTCGACCGCTCCGTCCGCGTCCTGAGCCGCCTCACCGAGCGCTGGCCGGACGGCAGCCCACCCGCCGAACTCTGGTTCGCCCTCGGCCGCGCCCTGCTCCGATGCGCCCTGCACGCCCTCCCCGACTCCGCGGAACGGCGCCGTCTCGCGATGCGGGCGGCGGCGGCGCTCACCGCGGGAGTGGAGCGCGTCGGGGGCGCGGACGGCGCGGCAAATCCCCTCGCCCGGGTCCTCCTCGACCTGGCGACCTCACATGCGCTGAGCGATGCTCCGTTCGCATCGGAGTCAGAGAGGGCAGTCTTGAAGCGAGCCGCCGACGCGGCACGGACCGAGAGCGACACCCCGCTCGAGGCCGCGGCGCGCGGACGACTCGCACTGCTGATGTGGAACAGCGACAGAGACAGTGACAGCGACCAGGCGGACACCGACGCGGCCGAGGCGGAGATGAAGCGGGCACTGAGTCTGTTACGACCGGGCGACCCCCAGCGAGCCGAGCTGCTCGTCTCGTACGGGCAGATGCTGCTGGAGTCCCAGCGCGCCCACGACGAGTCCGAGGACCCCAACCGGGTTTCCGAAGCGGTCAACAGCCTGCGCGAGGCCGTGGCCGACACCGCGCCGAGTCATCCCTCGGCCGTGGAACGCCGCCTCCTGCTGGCGGCCGCCCTGCGCCGGCGCTACGGCGCGGAATCCATGATCGCCGACCTGTACGAGGCGTGCTGGACCCTCGACCAGGCACTGAGGGACACCGAGGTGCCGGCCCTGCGCGCCGCCGCCTGGCTCGAACTCGGAGGCCTGCACGGGCTCCTGGCCCGGCACACCCGGGAGCGCGAGGAGTGGGTCCGGGCCGACGAGGCGTACGCGCGCGCCGCCCAGGAGGCCGAGGCAGCCCGCGATCCCCGCACCGCGGCGCGGGCCCTCCACGGCCGCGCCGAGGTCCTGGAGTTCCTCGCCGGCCCCACCCGCGCCCTGGCCCTCTACCGCGCGGCCCGCGAACGCTGGGCCCGCACCCCGGGGGCCGACCCGACCGAGGTGCGTCGCACGGATGACCGGATCCGGCGGCTGGACGGCACGCAGTGACCCCCCGGTGTTTTCCTCACCGGGCCCCGGGGCATGCCCGCTTAGCCGATTGTCACGAGGAGGCGATGTGCTGAGCCCGGCCGCGAGCGAGCCCAGTGGGTCCCTGCCGGATTACGCGGGGCTGGACCTGGCGGAGCTGCGGGGGCGGAGCGATCATCCGGTGCTGGGGGCGGTGATCGAGGGGCTGATCGCGCGGCCCCGGACGGCGGGGCGGACCGTGGCGATGTACGACGACTGCCCGGACGGCAACGGCCTTGCCGCACCTCTGCCGGACTACGCCGGGCTGGATCTGACGGAGCTGCGGGGACGCAGCGACCATCCGGTCCTCGCGTCCGTCCTCGACGGGCTGATCGCGCGGCCGAGGACCGCCGAGCGGACGGTGGCGGTGTACGGGGACGGAGCCGACGGTGACACCCAGGTCTCACGGTGAGTACCGGGGAACCGTCGGCGGCACCGACGGACCTGCTCGCCCCCTGGCCCCTCCAGGACCTCGACGTTCCCGCCCTGCGGCGCTCCGGGGTCCGGCCGGTGCCGTTCCGCCAGTTCGTCCTGAAGGTGCACAGCCGCTGCAATCTCGCCTGCTCGTACTGCTACATCTACGAGGGGGCCGACACCAGTTGGCAGGACCGTCCGGCCCAGGTCGCCGACGAGACCGTGCGGCGCACCGCCGAACGGATCGCCGAGCACGCCCGCACCCACCGGCTGCCGTACGTGCGGATCGACCTGCACGGCGGTGAGCCCCTGCTCGGCGGCCCGGCGCCGCTCGTGCGCTACGCCGCCGCCGTGCGCCGGGCGGTGCCCGCGGACTGCCAGGTCGACGTGGGCGTCCAGACCAACGGGACGCTGCTCACCGAGAGCGCCCTCGACGCCCTCGCCGCGGCCGGCATCCGGGTCGGCCTCAGCCTCGACGGCGGGACCGCGGCACACAACCGGCTGCGGACGTTCCGCGGCGGCCGTTCCTCCTGGCCCGCCGCCTCGCGCGCCGCACGGCTCCTCGCGCGCAGGCCCGAGACCTTCGCCGGCGTCCTGTGCACCATCGACCTCGCCAACGACCCCGCGGACGTGCTGCGCTCGCTCCTCGAACTGCGCCCACCCGGCCTCGACCTGCTGCTCCCGCACAACAACTGGAGCATCCCCCCGGCGGGCGTCGCCCCGGCGGACCCCGGTGCCCTCGGCTTCCCGCACCGACGGCCGGCCCCGTACGGGGACTGGCTCGCCGATGCCTTCGACCTGTGGTGGGCGAACCCCGGCCCCGCCGTCCGCATCCGGCTGTTCGCCGAGATCATCGCCCTGCTCCTCGGCCAGCCCAGCGCCACGGAGGTGGTCGGCCTCTCGCCGGTCGCCGCCGTCGTCGTCGACACCGACGGCGCCATCGAGCAGGTCGACTCGCTCAAGACGACGTACGAGGGCGCCCCCGTCACGGGCCTGGACGTGCACCGCCACAGCTTCGACGAGGCGCTCGACCACCCGGGCATCGCCGCCCGGCACCTGGGCCGGGACGCCCTCGGCCGGGAGTGCCGGGCCTGCCCGCTCGTCGACGTCTGCGGCGGCGGCAACTACGCCCACCGCTTCCTGACCCGCAGCGGCTTCCGTCACCCCACGGTCTACTGCGCCGACATGGCCCGGCTCATACGCCACATCTCCGCCAGGGTCCAGGCCGAGATCGGTACCTCGCCCTAGCCTTTCCGGCCGAATCCCGACACGGCCGACGCTTCGTCAGATCTGCCGGCCACCCATGAATTACGGTGCCAGCAGCCCCCGATCCACCTCGCACGCCCATTCGTTCGCAGCACAGCGCAGGACAGGGAGACGGTCGCATGGCCGAGTTCATCACCATCAGTCACGCCGGATCCAGCCGTCCCTGGGCAGCCTGGATCGCGCACCAGCTCGAACGGCAGGGCATCGGCACCGCGATGCTGCGCTGGGACCCCGAGCTGGAGACATCGCTGGTCGATGCGCTCACCGGACTGCTCGAGGCACCCGGGCGGGTTCTGCTCGTGCTGGACGACTGGTACTTCGGGCTCGGCCCGCGCCCTGCGGAGGAGTGGACCGAAGCCCTTCGCGAGGTCGTCGCCGCACACGCCGACCGCTTCGTCGCCGTCAACGTCTCGACCGGCGCCCTGCCCGCCGCGACGGCCGCCCTGGCCCCGGTCAGCCTGCTCGGTCTCAGTGCCCGCGAGGCCGGGCGCCGGCTGATGCGCCGCGTCGGCATCGAGCGGCCGCGCCCCGCCGAGGACGGAGACAGCGGCGGCCCCCGCTTCCCCAACGACGACCAGGCCCAGTGGAACGTCCCGCCCCGCAACGAGCGCTTCACCGGCCGCGACGAGATCCTCGAACGCATCCACTCGGTCTTCCTGGACAGTGAGGGCGAACGCTGCGTCCTGCGCGGCATCTCCGGCGTCGGCAAGACCCAGATCGGCCGCGAGTACGCGTACCGCTTCCGCAACGAGTACGACATCGTCTGGCAGGTCAACTCCGGTTATCCCGGCACCGCGCGCGAACAGCTGGCCGAACTCGCCACCCGGCTGAACCTGCCCGCGGGACGCGAGACCGGTGACCGGATCCGCGCCGTCCAGAGCGCCCTGCGCAGCGGCACCCCGTACCGGAACTGGCTGCTCATCTTCGACGGCGCCGACAACGTCGACGGCATCGAGAACCTGCTCCCCGACGGACCGGGACACGTCCTCATCACCACGCTCACCCGGGACTGGTCGGCCTTCAGCCGCACCCAGGAGATCGAGGTCCACCCCTTCACCCGGCGCGAGAGCGTCGCGTTCGCCTGCCGCCGCGCGCCACG
Organism: Streptomyces sp. NPDC059524; assembly: GCF_042749255.1. Classification (NCBI taxonomy): domain Bacteria; kingdom Bacillati; phylum Actinomycetota; class Actinomycetes; order Kitasatosporales; family Streptomycetaceae; genus Streptomyces; species Streptomyces sp. NPDC059524. The sequence goes on from NZ_JBHYTK010000028.1 coordinate 20,460, forward strand.
CCTGACCATGGAACAGGCCGACGCCCTCGCGGCGGCCGTCCAGGACCTCCCGCTTCTCGTCAACCAGACCGCGTCCTGGCTCGCCATCAACGAGACGATGCCCGTCGAGCCGTACATCGACAGCATCCTCAGCGGCCGCCCCAACGAGTTCGGTCTCAGCTTCGTCGACGACGACTACCAGAAGAGCGTCTGGACCAGCTGGTCCCTCACCCAGAACATGCTGCGTGAGAAGCACCCCGACGCGGCCGAACTCCTCAAGATCTTCGGCTTCTTCTCCCCGGACGCCATCCCGGTCGGCCTCATCCAGTCCGCCCGCCCCGGCGACCTGCCCGCCCACCTCGAAGCCCTCACCGCCGACCCCATCGGCTGGCACACCAACCTGCGCCGGCTCAACGAGGCCACCGCGGTCATGCGCATGGACTACCCGGCCGCCGACACCCGCGTCGACCAGGGCGTCGAGAGCGTCCAGATGCACCACCTGTACCACAGCTACCTGCGCACCGGCATGCCCGAGTCCGAGCGCGAACAGGCCGCCGCGGCCGCCTGCCGAGTCCTGGTCAGCGCATCGCCGCGCAACCCCAACGACACGCGCCTGTGGGAGCGTTACGCGCAGATCATCCCCCACCTGGATCACGCGGGGGCCTTCGACAGCGGCGACAGCGACGTGCAGTCGCTGATTCTCGACTGCATCAACTACCTCCGCGTACGCGGGGAGTACTCGGCCGGGCTCGAACTGATCCGCAAAGCGCTGCCCCGCTGGCAGCAGCGCTTCCGCCCGACCGACCGCAACCTGCTGCGGCTCGACTACTACCACGCGATCATGCTGCGCAGGGTCGGCCGCTACCGCGAGGCGGAGGCGGCGGGACGCAACTCGGTGGCACTGCTCCAGGAGCACGCTCCCGACAGCAACGACCTCCTGCTCGCCAAGCAGGGGCTCGGCGGCTCCCTGTGGGCACTGGCCTCCTACGAAGAAGCGCGCGACCTCTTCAAGGAGGTGTGGGACGCCTACCGGGTCCTCCTGGGGGAGCGGCACCCCCGCACGCTCGACCAGCAGCTCAACTACGCCGCGGTCCTCGGACAGTTGGGCAACTACGAGGAGTCGCTCGCCATCGAGCGGGCCGAGCTGAAGATCCGTGAGCAGGTCCTGGGAGCCCGCCACCCCTCCACCCTGGAGAGCGGTACCGTCTGCGCCAGCCTCCTGCGCTGGCTCGGCAAGTACGACGACGCGCTCTCCACCCAGGAACAGACGGTCCTGGTCCACCACCAGATCATGGACCTGCACCACCCCCAGACCCTGCGCGCCGAGCACAGCCTCGCGCTCTGTCTGCGCCGCTCCGGCGAGTACCAGAAGGCCGAGACGCTCCTGCAGACCGTGCTGCTGCGCTCCGAGCAGGTCCACGGTCCCGAACACCCCGACACACTGTCCGTGCTCGCCGACTACGCGAGCCTGCAGCGTTCCCACGGCGACCCCAGCCGGGCCAGGGAACTCGCCGAGCGCGCCGCGACCGGACACACCACGCTGCTCGGCGACGGACACCCGTTCTCGGCGGGAGTCCTCGGCAACCTGGCCCTGGTGATGGCCGAGTTCGGTGAACGGGACGAGTCGCTGCACCTGTCCGAGAGGGCGCTGTCGAGGATGCGCGTGGCCGTGGGCGAGCGGCATCCGTGGACGATCGGCTGCTGCGTCAACACCTCCGGCGCCCGCGCCCTGGCCGGCGACGTCGACGGTGCCGCCGAGCTGAGTCTGGAGGCCGCCACCGGTGCCGAGGCGGTGCTGGGGTCCCGGCACCCCCTGACCCTCTCAGCCTGGGCGGCCCACGCCACCGACCTGCGCCTGCTGCGGCGCGGAAAGGAAGCGGGGGAGAAGGAGCAGGAAGTGATCCGGGTGCTCGCCGAGACACTGGGCGACCAGCACCCCCACACCGTCAGCGTCCGCCGCCGCCAGCGCCCGTACTGGGACTTCGAACCCCAGCCGGTCTAGCGGCTGCGGCGCGGAGCGGGAACGCGGAAGGGCCCGGCACCCCTGAGGGTGCCGGGCCCGACTGGTTGCCGAGAGGGGGAGGGTTACGCCTCGAAGACCTCGCGGACCAGCTGCTCCTGCTCCGCCTGGTGGCGCTTGGCCGAGCCGACCGCGGGGGACGAGCTGTGCGGCCGCGAGATGCGGCGCAGGCGCTCACCGTGCGGGACGTCGGCGCCGACCGCCAGGTCCAGGTGGTCGATCAGGTTGAGCGCGATGAACGGCCAGGCACCCTGGTTCGCCGGCTCCTCCTGGGCCCAGATGTACTTCTCCGCGTTCGGGAACTTGGCGATCTCCGCCTGGAGTTCGGCACCCGGCAGCGGGTAGAGACGCTCGACGCGGATGATCGCGGTGTCGGTGACACCGTTCTTGACCCGCGAGGCCTCCAGGTCGTAGTACAGCTTGCCCGCCACGAAGACGACCTTGCGCACCGCGTTCGGGTCGACGGACTCGTCGCCGATGACCGGACGGAAGCCGCCCGAGGTGAACTCCTCCACCTTCGACGCGGCGGCCTTGAGGCGCAGCATCGACTTCGGGGTGAAGACGACCAGCGGCTTGTGGTGCGGGTTGTGCACCTGCCACCGCAGGAGGTGGAAGTAGTTCGACGGGAGGGTCGGCATCGCGACCGTCATGTTGTTCTGCGCGCAGAGCTGCAGGAAGCGCTCGACGCGGGCCGAGGAGTGGTCCGGGCCCTGGCCCTCGTAGCCGTGCGGGAGGAGCAGGGTGACGCCGGACGTCTGGCCCCACTTCTGCTCGGCGGCCGAGATGTACTCGTCGACGACCGACTGCGCGCCGTTGACGAAGTCACCGAACTGGGCTTCCCACATCACGAGGGACTCGGGACGCGCCAGCGAGTAGCCGTACTCGAAGCCCATGACCGCGTACTCGGAGAGCAGCGAGTCGTAGACGTTGTAGCGGGCCTGGTCGGGGGAGAGGTACAGCAGCGGGGTGTAGTCCTCGCCCGTCTCACGGTCGATCAGCACCGCGTGGCGCTGGCCGAAGGTGCCGCGGCGCGAGTCCTGGCCGGACAGGCGGACCGGGGTGCCCTCCAGGAGGAGGGAGCCGATGGCGAGGGTCTCGCCCATGCCCCAGTCGATCGTCCCGTCCTCGATCATCGAGGCACGGCGCTGCAGCTGCGGCAGCAGACGCGGGTGCACCGTGACGTTGTCGGGGATGTTGACCTGGGACTCGGCGATGCGCTTGACGACCTCCTGGGAGATCGCGGTCGTCACGGCCACCGGGAACTCGGCCTGCGCGTCCGGGACGTGCGCCTCGACCGGAGCCGACACGGCCTCGCGGACCTCGGTGAAGACCTTCTCCAGCTGGCCCTGGAAGTCCTGCAGCGCCTGCTCGGCCTCTTCCAGCGTGATGTCGCCGCGACCGATGAGGGACTCGGTGTAGAGCTTGCGCACCGAGCGCTTCTTGTCGATCAGGTCGTACATCAGCGGCTGCGTGAACGCCGGATTGTCCGACTCGTTGTGACCGCGGCGGCGGTAGCAGATGAGGTCGATGACGACGTCCTTGTTGAACGCCTGGCGGAACTCGAAGGCCAGACGGGCAACGCGGACGACGGCCTCGGGGTCGTCGCCGTTCACGTGGAAGATCGGCGCCTCGATCATGCGGGCCACGTCGGTGGCGTACATGGAGGAGCGCGAGGACTCCGGGGCGGCGGTGAAGCCGACCTGGTTGTTGATGACGATGTGGACCGTGCCGCCCGTGCGGTAGCCGCGCAGCTGCGACATGTTCAGCGTCTCGGCCACGACGCCCTGGCCCGCGAAGGCCGCGTCGCCGTGCAGGGCGACCGGCAGGACCGTGAAGTCCGTGCCGCCCTTGTTGATGATGTCCTGCTTGGCGCGGACGATGCCCTCGATGACCGGGTCGACCGTCTCCAGGTGGGACGGGTTCGCGGCCAGCGAGACCTTGATCTGCTCGCCGTCCAGGCCGGTGAAGGTGCCCTGGGCGCCCAGGTGGTACTTCACGTCGCCGGAGCCGTGCATCGACTTCGGGTCGAGGTTGCCCTCGAACTCGCGGAAGATCTGCGCGTACGACTTGCCCACGATGTTGGCGAGGACGTTCAGCCGGCCGCGGTGGGCCATGCCGATGACGACCTCGTCGAGGCGGGCCTCGGCGGCCGAGTCCAGTACGGCGTCGAGCAGCGGGATGACGGACTCGCCGCCCTCCAGCGAGAAGCGCTTCTGGCCGACGTACTTCGTCTGCAGGAAGGTCTCGAAGGCCTCCGCCGAGTTCAGCCGGCGCAGGATGCGCAGCTGCTCCTCGCGCTCCGGCTTGGCGTGCGGGCGCTCGACACGGTCCTGGATCCACTTGCGCTGCTTCGGGTCCTGGATGTGCATGAACTCGATGCCGACGGTGCGGACGTACGAGTCGCGCAGCACACCGAGGATGTCGCGCAGCTTCATCATCGACTTGCCGGCGAAGCCGCCGACGGCGAACTCGCGCTCCAGGTCCCACAGGGTGAGCCCGTGCTCGTTGATGTCCAGGTCGGGGTGCTTGCGCTGGCGGTACTCCAGCGGGTCGGTGTCGGCCATGACGTGGCCGCGGACCCGGTAGGAGTGGATCAGCTCGAAGACGCGCGCCGCCTTGGTGACGTCGTCGTCGTGCGAGGCGTCGATGTCCTTGAGCCAGCGGACCGGCTCGTAGGGGATGCGCAGGGCCTTGAAGATCTCGTCGTAGAAGCCGCTCTCCCCGAGGAGGAGGTTGGCGACGATGCGCAGGAACTCGCCGGAGGCGGCGCCCTGGATGACCCGGTGGTCGTAGGTCGACGTGAGCGTCATGACCTTCGAGATGCCGAGCTTGTTCAGCGTGTCCTGGGAGGTGCCCTGGAACTCGGCCGGGTAGTCCATCGAGCCGACGCCCATGATGACCGACTGTCCGGGCATCAGGCGCGGCACGGAGTGGACGGTGCCGAGGCCGCCCGGGTTGGTCAGGGAGACCGTGACACCGGAGAAGTCGTCCATCGTCAGCTTGCCGTCGCGGGCGCGGCGGACGATGTCCTCGTAGGCCTGCCAGAACTCGAAGAAGTTCAGCGTCTCGGCCTTCTTGATGCCGGCGACGACGAGCTGGCGGTCGCCGTTCGGCTTCACCAGGTCGATGGCCAGACCGAAGTTCACGTGGTCCGGCTTGACCAGCGTCGGCTTGCCGTCCTTCTCCTGGAAGGAGTAGTTCATCGACGGCATGGCCTTGATGGCCTGCACCATCGCGTACCCGATGAGGTGCGTGAAGGAGATCTTCCCGCCGCGGGCGCGCTTGAGGTGGTTGTTGATGACGATGCGGTTGTCGAACAGCAGCTTCACCGGGACGGCACGCACGGACGTGGCCGTGGGGACCTCGATGGACGCGTTCATGTTCTTCGCGACGGCGGCGGCGGGACCGCGCAGCGTCACGAACTCGGGGCCGGCGGGGGCCTCGGTCGTCACGGGTTCAGCCTTCTTCGGTGCAGGAGTGGCAGGTGCGGCGGCGGCCGGCTTCGCGGCGGCGGGCGCGGGCTTCGCGGCGGGCGCGGCGGCAGCCTGTGCGGGAGCTGCGGCGGCGGACTGCGCGGGAGCCGGGGCCGGAGTGGCGGCCGCCTGCGGGGCAGGCACGGGGGCGGCCGGGGCGGGCTTCGCGGCCGGCTCGGTCGGCGCAGCCCCCGCGGCTGCGGCACCGGGCTTGTAGTCGGCGAAGAAGTCCCACCAGGCTCGGTCAACCGAATTCGGGTCCTGGAGGTACTGCTGATAGATCTCGTCGACGAGCCACTCGTTGGGGCCGAAGGCCGAGGCAGGGTCCTTGCCCTGCCCGCCTTGGTCGGTCTCGGTGGAGATGCTCGAGTTACTGGGGGACTGTGGCGACACGGCGTGAACCGCCCTCTTCCGCTTCTCACAAGGTGATGGACAGCGGGAATAAAGGCTACGCCTCCAACCCGGGAGAGTGCAGACCGGGCAGGGCATCCGTCGCGTAAGTCACACCGGAACTTGTGTTTCGGGCTGGGAAATGGCGGGAAACAACCGGGGTTTGCGTACGCTCGGACCCGCGCCCGGCGCGTTCGGGTACGCCTCGGCGCGGCTTGACCTCCGCCTGACCGAAACCCTACGTCAACTTTGCGGGCGGGGCTCTCCCGGAAGAGTGACCTTGATGCGGCAGCCGCGCGTCGATTCGGCCACGCCGATCCGGCCGCCGTGCAGCTCCACGGCCCAGCGGGCGATGGCGAGGCCGAGACCGGTGCCGCCGTCCCCCTTGCCCTTGGTGTTGTCGCTCGCGTCGCCCCGGTTGAAGCGCTCGAAGACCCGGTGCCACTCGGACTCCGGGATGCCGGGTCCCTCGTCGAGGACCTCCAGGTCCAGGGACTGCGGATAGGGCCCGCGCCGGGCCCGTACGGTGACGCGGCCGTGCGGCGGGGAGTGCTTCACCGCGTTGTCGATGAGGTTCGCCACGACCTGGTGGATGCGCTCCGGGTCCGCGTACGCGGTCAGCTCCGGCGGCGTCACGTCCAGGTGCAGATGGACGTCCGTACGGGTGTGGGTGCCGGAGCCGGAGGCGATGCCCGCGCGCTGCGACACGGCCATGTTCGCTTCCTTGAGCACACCGGACAGATACGGCCAGACCTCGAAGCGGCGGGCCTTCAGCGGGACCACACCGTTGTCGAGCCGGGACAGGTCGAGCAGCGTCTCGACGAGCCGGCCGAGCCGCTCCGTCTGTTTGAGCGCCGTGCGCATCGTCTCGGGGTCGGCGGCCATGACGCCGTCCACCACGTTCTCCAGGACCGCGCGCAGGCCCGCGATGGGGGTGCGCAGCTCGTGCGAGACGTTCGCCACGAGTTCCTTGCGGTGCTGGTCCTGCGCGGCCAGCTCGTCGGCCATGCGGTTGATCGTCACCGCGAGGTCGCCCAGCTCGTCACGGCGGTCGGCGCCCCGCACCCGGCGGGTGTAGTCGCCGTTGGAGATCGACCGGGCGACCGTGTTCATCTCGTCGAGCGGCGCGGTCAGCGAGTGCGCCACGAACTGCGTGATCAGCAGCGTCGCGATGATCGAGAACACGGTGATGAAGCGCAGCTCCGTCGCCGTGTACATCGCCACCATGAGCAGGCCCGTGGTGATGAAGACGGAGACGACGACCAGGGTGCCGAGCTTCGCCTTGATCGAGAACGGCCGCAGGCCGCCGGACGCCCAGCCCGGATTGAGCGGCGGCCGGTGGCCCCGCGTGTGCGGCGGCCGGTCGCCTGAGCTCATGGCGTCGGCGTCTCCAGGGCGTACCCGACACCGTGCACGGTGCGGATGCGCTCCGCGCCGATCTTCCGGCGCAGCGCCTTGATGTGGCTGTCGACGGTGCGGGTGCCCGAGGCGTCCGCCCAGTCCCACACCTCGGCGAGCAGCTGCTCGCGGGAGAGGACCGCGCGCGGCGTGTTCGCCAGGCAGACCAGCAGGTCGAACTCGGTGGGCGTGAGGTGCACGTCCTCGCTGCGCACGCGCACGCGGCGCTGCGCGTGGTCGATCTCCAGCTCGCCGAGCCGGAGGATGCCGCTGCGCGGGGTGGCCGCGGCGAGCGCGGCCCGCTCCATCCGGCGCAGCAGCACGTGCACGCGGGCCGCGAGCTCCCGCATGGAGAACGGCTTGGTCATGTAGTCGTCGGCGCCCACGCCGAGCCCGACGAGCATGTCCGTCTCGTCGTCGCGCGCGGTCAGCATCAGGACCGGTACCGGTCGCTGTGCCTGCACGCGGCGGCAGACCTCGAGCCCGTCGAAGCCGGGCAGCATGATGTCGAGGATCAGCAGGTCGGGCTGCCAGGCCTCCGCCGTGTCGACCGCCGCCGGACCGTCCTGTGCGGTTTGCACGAGGAATCCCTCGGCCCGCAGCCGGGCGGCGATGGCGTCCACGATCGTGGGATCGTCCTCCACCACGAGGACCCGTCGCTGGGCACCCGGGGTCGCCGTGCTGCCGTTGTGGGAGGTGTGTGTCTGCTCCATCGCCCCGCCCCTGAATGCACGCCGTCGTGACGCGCTTGACGCTTGAATGATCTGGGTTTCGGGCGCCAGCCTACGGGGAGTTACCGCCGGTCGGCTACGCGGCCCGTACTGCGAGGTGCACCACGTCGGGTACGCCTCGGACAACGGGGATCTCTTCGGTGCGGACCCCCCGGAATCCGGCATTCCACAAGGTTTCTTCGAAATCCCCGGAGGGCTGCGCGGACCACACCGCGAGCACCCCGCCGGGGTTCAGCAGGGATTTGCAGGCGGACAGACCGGCCGGTGAGTAGAGGCTCCCGTTGTCCTCGGTGACGGTCCAGTCCGGGCCGTTGTCGATGTCCAGGCAGAGGGCGTCGTAGCGCTCTGCGGCGGCGTGTACATGCCGCACGAGGTCGGCCTCGACGATCTCCGTACGGGGGTCGGCCAGAGCCCGCGCGGACAGCTCGCGCAGCGGTCCCTCGCGGTGCCAGCGGATGATCGCCGGCTCGCGCTCGACGACGGTGATCCGGCCCCAGAACGGGTCGGCCGCGGCGTGCGCCAGGGAGAAGCCGACGCCGAGACCGCCGATCAGGACGTGGGGACCCTCACATTCCGCGCCGAGCGCGTCCCGCGCCGCGTCGACCAGCAGCCGCTCCGAGCGGCCGTCGGAGGTGTCCATGAGGAAGGTGCCGTTCGCGATGATCTGGAGCAGGTCGCCGTGGCGGCGCAGCACGACCTCGCCGAAAGGGCCTTCGCGGCGGTCCAGGACGACGGGTGGATCGGACGGGAACGGGCTCGTCGTGGTCGTCATGCGGCCCATTCTTCCGGATCACCCCGCTCCGCCGGGGGCGATCGGCGGACCTCGCCGGTCGCCAGCAGGGGCAGGGAGCACCCGGGCCGTGACCGGTCAGTCCCGCCGTTCGCCCGGCGGGCGCGATCCCTCGTACCGGACGCGCGGGGCCGCACGCCCGGCACGCACGCCGGGGCGCCGCCGCGCCCTTCGCGCCGGGCGGAGGGGCCCGCCGCGCGTCTTCCCGGCGGGCGGGACCTCGCGGACAGGGCCTAGGGTGTCGGTGCGCCCGGGCCCCGTGCCCGCGTCGCCCCCGCCACCGGCAGGGGGCGCCCCACGGGGTGAGTGTGGGGGGTTGATCGGCAGGAAAGGGGTGTCCCACGTGAAGGCACACGTGCACACCGAGACCCGCCGGGCCCCCGCCCGCGCCCCGCTCGACGGCATCCCCGCCCAGCCCGGCGCCCCCGACCGGGAGCGGAGGCCGGCCGCCCGGCGGCGGCTGCGGCCCTGGCGGCTGCTGCCCACGCCCACCGGGACCCCCTTCACCTTCGGCTACGCCTGCCTGCTGCTCGGCACGTCGCTGTTCATGGAGTTCGGCGACCCGGACACGGTCGCCGCCGCGCTGCGCGGATCGAGCACCGACGTCGCCCATCTGGCCGAACATCCCGTACGCGTCCTGCTCGCCAGCGCCCTGTGGATCGCCGGCGGCCTCACGTCACCCTTCGTGATCGCCTTCGTCGTCGTGCTGACCGCGCTGGAGCGCCGCATCGGCGGGCTGCGCGCGGCCGGTGTCTTCCTGCTCGGCCACGTCCTCGCGACGCTGGCCACGGAGATCCCGGTGGGCCTGTCCGTCATGGCGGGACACCTGCCGCACAGCTCCCTGCACCGGCTCGACTACGGCATCAGCTTCGGCGTCGCCGCCAGCATCGGCGCCCTCGCCGGTCTGCTCCCGCGGTGGCCCCGCCGGCTGGTGCTCGCCGCCTTCGCGGCGACGCTGGTGCAGGACCTGCTCACCTTCGAGGACCCGATGACCGGCTGGGGGCACCTCCTGGCCCTCGCGATCGGCGTCACGATCTGGCCGCTGGTACGCCGCCGGTACCGCTCCTCCCGAACCGCACCAGGCAGTGCCACAGCTGCTTGACGTACTGCAGCACCTCGTCCGGCGCCCCGTACGCCGACCAGCCCTCGGGCTCCCGGGCCGCCGAGGCCGCCGCGCGCCCGACACAGGCCGCGTCGATCCGCCCGCCGTCCGAGAACTCCGCCCGCACCCGCCCCACGACCGGCACCACCCCCGGCCCCCGGAACGCGGCGATCTCCTCGTCCGGCACCTCCGGGCCGAGCACGAACCCGCCGTGCCACTCGACGGGCAGCCCGAGACCCGCCAGCAGCTCGCCGGTCTCGGTGCCCCGGAACGACGGGTCGAGCACCAGCGCCTCCGCGTCCGTGCGCAGGTCCACGTCTCCGTGCACCTGCGCCTCCACGTAGAAGTCGAGCGAACGGCCGGGGCCGCGCGGTGCGGCCGGGGTGCCCAGGGCGCGGATCTCCGCCGCGGGGTCCGCCCCGGCGAGCCCGAGCGACTGCCCGCTCTCCACGGCGTCGGTGAGCAGCGCGGCGAGCACGGAGTGCAGGGCGTCGGCCGTGCCCATGTCCGCGGGGCCGACGTGGCTGTCGCCGAAGCAGAAGGTGGCCCGCTCGGTCGCCTCCGGGCGCAGCCGCACATGGCAGGAACCGAAGCGGGGCGCGGCACCGTCCGGGTGCCGCATCACGTTCAGTGCCCCGTACTTGGGCCGCTCCGCGGCCGTCGCGCCCGCGTACGCCCCGCCGAACAGGGCGTGCTCCCAGTCGTCGCGCAGTCCGCCCGGGTGCGCGGTCCGGCTCCCGTTCGAGAGCCCCGTCTCGTACTGGCCCCGGTAGCGTCCGTCCGCGGCGAGCCCGGCCGCGACCGTGGTCCGTCCGTCGGCGAGCAGCCGGTCCGGGTGGAAGTTCAGCGTCACGCGCGCGTGCCGGCGCACCAGGGCGATCAGCCCCTCGGCCGCGTCCTCGTCCACCCCGCACCGGGCCAGCCGTGCGAGCGCGTCCTCGCGGCCGGCCAGGGCGGTCGCTCGCAGGGCTCGCAGGGCGGCGTCCTGGGCACGGGTCAGCGGGGTCACGGGTGCGCTCATGCCCGGATTCTTCGGGCCGCGGTGCCGTCCGGGCAAGCGAGTTTGTGCCGGGTCAGGCCGCCGTCGCGGGCCGGCGCCGGGCGTTGGTCAGCGGGGCCACGGTGCGCCAGCCCAGGGAGCGGTAGAGGAACTGGCCCGCGGGGGTCCCCGCGAGGACGCCGCGCCGGGCGCCCCCGGCGCGGGCCGCCGCCTGGAGGGTGCCCATGACGACCCTGCCCAGGCCCCGGCGCCGGTGGTCCTCGGAGGTCTCGATCATGTCCACCACCGTGCTCGCCCCGGTCGTGGCGGTCTGGCCCCGGGCGGCGAACGTGCCCTCGGCGTCGGTGACCAGGACGCGGGTCACGCCGTCACGGGTCCAGGTGCGCACCCGGTACCCGGCCGGGGGCGCGGGCGGCTCGGCGCCGGTCAGCTCGGCCGTCATCAGGACGTCGCCGAGGTCGTAGGGCTCCCACTCGGGGCCGAGCCACGGCAGCACGCGCTCCGGGTCGGCGAAGACCTTGAGCTGGGCGCCCGTCCCGCGCACGGACCGGGCGGCCTCGCGCACGTCGCCCTCGCGCACGCCGTCGTTCACGGCCCCCAGGACGTGCCGGCTCACGTGCGACTCCAGGCCGACGTGGACCGTGAACCCCCAGGGCTCGGCGGACGGGGGAGCGGCCCCGCGCGAGAGCACCCAGCCGTCGACCCAGTCCCGTACCCGCGCGTCGGCCGTCATGCCGCCACCCCCGATGTAATAGGCCATGCCCTGGTGCATGCCTTACGCGGAGCAGCCTACGGAGCCCTCGTCGAGCCGGGCCAGATGTGATCGCTCACAGCGAACGGGGTCCGGGGAACATTCGGCGGCCCCCACGCATTGAGTCGACATAGCTCAACTTGACTGCCGAAGGGGAGATCATGGCTTCGACGTCCACACCGCTCACCCTGCCCGTGCTGCCGCTCGACGACGAGGTGGTACTTCCCGGCATGGTGGTGCCGCTGGACCTGAACGACACCGACGTACGCGCCGCGGTGGAGGCCGCACAGGCCGCCGCGCGGTCCAGTGGGGACAGCAAGGCGAAGGTGCTGCTTGTTCCGCGGATCGACGGCACGTACGCGAACACCGGCGTGCTCGGCACCGTCGAGCAGGTGGGACGCCTGGCCGACGGCGACCCCGGCGCGCTCATCCGCGGCCGCGGCCGCGTGCGCATCGGCGCGGGCACGACCGGCCCCGGCGCCGCGCTCTGGGTCGAGGGCCTGACCGTCGAGGAGACGCTGCCCGACCCGCTGCCCGGATCCGTGACCGAGCTGGTCACCGAGTACAAGGCGCTCGCCACGAACTGGCTGAAGAAGCGCGGCGCCTGGCAGGTCGTGGACCGCGTCCAGCAGATCGACGACGTGTCCGCCCTCGCCGACAACTCCGGCTACTCGCCGTTCCTGAGCACCGGCCAGAAGGTCGAGCTCCTGGAGACCGCCGACCCGGTCGCCCGCCTCAAGCTCGCCACCGCCCAGCTCCGCGAGCACCTCGCCGAGCAGGACGTCGCCGAGACCATCGCCAAGGACGTCCAGGAGGGCGTCGACAAGCAGCAGCGCGAGTTCCTGCTGCGCCGCCAGCTCGACGCCGTCCGCAAGGAACTGCGCGAGCTGAACGGCGAGCAGGAGGGCGAGGAGTCCGACGACTACCGCGCCCGCGTCGAGGCCGCCGACCTGCCTTCGAGCGTGCGGGAGGCCGCCCTCAAGGAGGTCGACAAGCTGGAGCGGGCGAGCGACCAGTCGCCCGAGGGCTCCTGGATCCGCACCTGGCTCGACACCGTCCTCGAACTGCCGTGGAACGACCGCACCGAGGACGCCTACGACATCCAGGGCGCCCGCTCCGTCCTGGACGCCGAGCACTTCGGGCTCGACGACGTGAAGGAGCGCATCACCGAGTACCTGGCCGTGCGCAAGCGCCGTGCGGACCGCGGCCTCGGAGTCGTCGGCGGACGACGCGGCGGCGCGGTGCTCGCCCTCGTCGGCCCGCCCGGCGTCGGCAAGACCAGCCTCGGCGAGTCCGTGGCGCACGCCATGGGCCGCAAGTTCGTCCGCGTCGCCCTCGGTGGCGTCCGCGACGAGGCCGAGATCCGCGGCCACCGCCGTACGTACGTCGGCGCCCTGCCCGGCCGCATCGTGCGGGCGATCAAGGAAGCCGGCTCGATGAACCCGGTGGTGCTCCTCGACGAGATCGACAAGGTCGGCTCGGACTTCCGGGGCGACCCGGCGGCCGCCCTCCTGGAGGTCCTCGACCCGGCGCAGAACCACACCTTCCGCGACCACTACCTGGAGGTCGAACTCGACCTGAGCGACGTCGTCTTCCTGGCGACGGCGAACGTGCTCGAAGCCATCCCCGAGGCCCTGCTCGACCGCATGGAGCTGGTCCGCCTCGACGGCTACACCGAGGACGAGAAGGTCGTCATCGCCCGCGACCACCTGGTGCCCCGCCAGCTGGACCGCGCGGGTCTCGCCGAGGACGAGGTCGTCATCGGCGAGGACGCGCTGCGCAAGCTGGCCGGCGAGTACACGCGCGAGGCCGGCGTGCGCAACCTGGAGCGGGCCGTCACGCGCGTGCTCCGCAAGGTCGCGGCCCAGCACGAACTCGGCGAGCGCGAGCTGCCGTTCACCGTCGGTGAGGGCGATCTGCGCGAGCTGGTCGGGCGGCCGCACCACGTGCCCGAGTCCGCGCAGGACCCGGCCGAGCGGCGCACGGCGGTGCCCGGTGTCGCGACCGGTCTCGCGGTGACCGGAGCGGGCGGCGACGTCCTCTTCGTGGAGGCGTCCCTGGCCGACCCGGAGACGGGCGCGGCCGGACTGACCCTGACCGGTCAGCTGGGCGACGTCATGAAGGAGTCCGCGCAGATCGCGCTCTCCTTCCTGCGCTCGCACGGCGCCGAACTGGAGCTGCCCGTCGCCGACCTGAAGGAGCGCGGCGTGCACATCCACTTCCCGGCGGGCGCGGTCCCCAAGGACGGCCCGAGCGCCGGCGTCACCATGACGACGGCCCTCGCCTCGCTCCTGAGCGGCCGGCAGGTCCGTACGGACGTGGCGATGACCGGTGAGGTGTCGCTGACCGGGCGCGTGCTGCCCATCGGCGGCGTGAAGCAGAAGCTGCTCGCCGCGCACCGGGCGGGGATCACGACGGTGATCATCCCGAAGCGCAACGAGCCGGACCTGGACGACGTCCCGGCCGAGGTCCTGGAGAAGCTGGACGTCCACCCCGTGACGGACGTCCGCCAGGTCCTGGAACTGGCCCTCGCCCCCGCCTCGGCGGACCTGGAGATCCCCGTCGCGGCGTGACACCCGCACACCGCAGGCCCGGCCCCCTCGTGGGGCCGGGCCTGCGGCACGTCCGGCCCGGACCGCGCTCAGGGCAGGAGCCAGCCCCGTATCGCCGCCTGCACGCCCGCCTGGAAGCGGGTCTGCGCGTTCAGCTCCCGCATCAGACGGGTGATCCGGCGGCGCACCGTGTGCACATGGATGTCCAGGCGGCGCGCGATCGCCTCGTCCTTCAGGCCCGAGGACAGCATCGTCAGCAACTCCCGGTCCACGTCCGAGATCCGCTCCGGCCCGGCGGCCCCGATCGGCACCGCCCGCTCCCACAGCGCGTCGAACAGCGGCACCAGTGCGTTGCCCAGCAGAGCGTCGCTCACCACCAGCGCCGAGGCCGTCGGGTCCGCCGCGTCGGTCGGCGGCAGCAGCGTGATCCGCCGGTCGACGGTGAACATCTTGGTGGGCAGGTCCGCGCCCAGCCGGATCTGCACCCCCTGCTCCGCCAGCTCGTTCAGACCACGGGCCCGGCCGTGGAAGCTCAGCCCCTCCCGGTCGACGATGGCCCGCACCCGTGCCCCGCGCCGCACCGGCGCCCCCATGTCCAGCGGCGTCGGCATGCCGTCCGGCTGGCTGGAGGCGTACGGCGGCCGGTCGATCAGCGCCACCTCCTCGCGCGCCGACAGCAGCAGCGCGGCCACCCGCTCGGCGATCGCGGGACCGCCCCGCACCGTCTCGATGCCGATCTCCCGCGGATCCTGCGCCGTGCTCATGAGCTGCGCCGAGATCCGGTCGACGGCCCCCGTCAGCTCCTCCAACTCGGCCGAGCGGCGCAGCAGTCGCGCCTGGTGCCGGTGGAGCAGAGCGCGCAGGGCCGTCGCCGGGGCGACCGGCTCGGGCAGCGCCGATCCTGCCGTGGGCCGGGTGAAGTCGTGTGCGGCCAGCTGCTCCAGGGCCGCCGTGACCCGACGGACCGGCAGACCGAGGGACTGGGCGAACGCGGCACGGGACAGCTGCTCCGGCCGGTTGAGCAGGGCTTCGTAGACCTGGAGTCCGTCGGCGTCGAGCCCGAGAGCCTCCCACTGCGCGTCCAGCTCGGTCTGTCTCACGGCCCGATTCTCATCCGGTCCGTGTAGGCCACACAAGTGTGTACGCACACTAGTGACCAGCGACGACTCATTGTCGACAGCCGTGTCCCGGCCTTTGCATGTCCGCGTTCGGTTTCCGTTCAACCGCCAAGGGCAGCGAAGGGATCAGACGTGCGGACTTCAGTGCGCAGAAGCAGAGGGGACCGGCCGGGCGGCATAGCCGTCGGCCAGGCGGTGGCGACGCTGCTCGCCACCGCCGGTCTCCTGACGACCGGCATGGCGGCCGCCCATGCGGACACCGCGGCACCTGCCGCTGCCGCCACCGCGAAGCCCGGGACCGACACCCCGGCACTGGTGACCGGCCTGCACGAGGAGGTCCCGGCGACCGGCACCGCGGCGGACGCGGCGCGCGGCCACCTCAAGGCCAAGAAGTCCCGGTACCGCATCGAGGACACTTCGTCGCAGGACCTCGCCTCGCTCGGCACCACGACCGACCGCGGCGGCCGGCAGACGGTCCGCTTCCAGCAGAAGTACCGGGGCGTCGACGTGCTCGGCGGCCAGTACGTGGTCCGGATGACTAAGAAGGACGGCAGGCGGACCGTCACGGGCACCTCCGGCAGCTACTTCACCCGGCTGAAGCTCCCCTCGGTCACGCCGAAGGTGTCCGAGAAGGTCGCGGTGCAGCGCGCGGTCGCCGCCGCCAGCACCCGGCTCGGCGATGCCCCGCTGCACGCCCCGGCCAAGGGCAAGAAGCCCGGCGAGAACCCGCTCAGCGGCAAGGCGAACGGCGTCGTCGTCCTCCCGCAGGGCGACGGCGTGCTCGCCCGGCACATCACCGTCACGGGCACCGCCGCCGACGGTTCGCCGGTGCGGCAGGAGGTGTACATCGACGCGCACTCCGGCTTCCCGCTGCTCCAGTACAGCGGCATCCAGACCTTCGGCACCACGCACACGGCCGCCGGTGACACGGACGACGCGGCGCCGGCGGCGACCACGGACGAGGCCTCCACCGAGTCCGTTCCGTCGTTCGTCGTCGAAGGCTCCGGCACCCGCTACAACGGCCAGAAGGCCGAGCTCAACCTGTACAAGGGTTCCGACGGCACCTATCAGATGATCGACTACGGCTTGCGGACCGCGGAGGACCCGTTCAACGGCCCCATGCTGAAGACCTACGACGCCCGCGGCGTCGACGCCGCGTACGCGTCCGGCGTCTGGCCCAGCGGCGTCAAGGTCTTCTCCTCGGCCACCCCCGAGTTCGGAGCGGACGCCACCGACGCCGGTGCGGTGGACGCCCATTGGGCCGCCAACAAGGTGTACGCGTACTACAAGGATCACTTCGGCCGTAAGGGGCTCGACGACAAGGACGAGTACATCAACTCGCTCGTCGGCGTCACCGCCAACGGCGGCCCGTACAACAACGCCTTCTGGGACGGCACCAAGATGGTGTACGGCCAGGGCGGCGGCGACTACCGCACCTTCTCGGCGGACACCGACGTCGTCGGCCACGAGATGACGCACGGCGTCACCCAGTACACCGCGAACCTGGTCTACGTGGGCCAGTCCGGCGCGATCAACGAGGCGATCTCGGACTACTTCGGCAACGCCATCGACCTGGAGGCGAACGGCCAGTCGATGGACGACCCGGACTCGGGTCTGCTCGGCGAGGACCTGTGCACCACGCTCGGCCCGCGCGAGTGCGCCCTGCGTGACCTGAACAACGACATGACCACGCAGAAGGACTTCATCGGTGTCACCGCCCGCGGTGACAGCGGTGGCGTGCACCTGAACTCCCCGATCTTCTCGGGCGCGTTGTGGGACATCCGCAAGGCCGTCGGCGGCGACCTCTCCGACCAGATCGTCTACCGCGCGCTGACCTCCTACATGACGCCGCTGGACGACTTCACCGCGGGGCGTGCCTCGGTCATCGCCGCCGCGCAGGAACTCGGCGCCACCCAGGCCCAGGTGAAGACCATCGAGAACGCCTTCGCCCGGCACGGCATCGTGCCCGGCTGGGAGACCAAGCTCGGCACCGACACGGACACACTGCTGACCGGCGTCAACACCTACGCTACCGACGTCGGCGCGGGCGGCGGCAAGTACGCCGTCTCGCGCAGCAACGAGGACGGCAGCGAGCCGTACTCGGTGTGGCTGGGCGACACCTCCGGCAAGGGCGCGCCCCAACTGGTGAGCCCCAACAACGGTGACTACAACGTCTACGCGAACACCGATGGCAAGACCGTGGTGTGGGCCGATTACAGCAGCAACGGCGTCAAGATCATGGCTCGCCCGGTCGACGGAGGCCTCGCCAAGCAGGTCGACGGCATCGGAAGCGATGTCTCCGGGCTCGTCGTGGACGGCGACTACGTCGTGTACACCGCGACCAATCCGCAGTTCGGCGTGACGAACGTCCGGTACGTCAACATGAAGACCGGCGAGGTCGGTCTGGTCGACGGCGGCCGTCCCTACCACGTCTCGGGCCTGCCCTCCGTCAAGGACGGCAAGATCGCCTTCGCGGCGGTGACGCCCGACACGAACGGCGACGCCGTGCTCGGAATCAACGTTTTCGACGCGGCGACCGGCACCACCACGGCGATGCCCGTCAGCGACAGCGTGCAGAGCGTCGGCCAGACGGCCATCACCGACGACGGCGTCTTCTGGATCGAGGACACGGACCTGACCGACGGCGGCAAGGCGATGGTGCGCCGCGCCGGCCTCGACGGCACGAACCCCGTCACCGTCGTTCCCGAGTCCGGCAGCGGCTCGCTGTACGCCTACACGCTCACCGCCTCGGACGACGCGGTCACCGTGACCCAGTTGCCCCCGGCCACGAGCTGGGCCAATGAGACGCTGCCGAAGCTGTACCAGGTCGCTCCCGACGGCGAGGGCGGCCCGAAGCGCGTGTCCTGCAACCGCGGCGACCAGGCCTACGCGGCCGCCGACACCGGCCGGCGGGTCCTGTGGCTCGACGGCACCACCGGTTCCACCGATCTCGTGAGGCGGGACAAGCCGGTCGGCAAGTGCTGAGCCAGGCCACTGAGCGGGGCCGTTGAGCCGGACAGCGAGAGGGCCCGGGCGCGTACCGCGCGTCCGGGCCCTCGATCTTCCCTGCGCGCGGGTCAGCCGTTCGCGAGGGCGACCACGCGGTCCAGCGCGCCGTTGAACTTGTCGTGGTCGCCGACCGTCGGGCCGGACGACGTGTACTGCCACATCGTGTAGTAGCCCCAGCCCGCCGGGAGCGTGCCCACGGTGGAGGAGTAGCGGGCGATCCACAGCGGGTTGTAGGCCGCGAAGCCGCCGTAGTTGCCGGTGCACTGGGTCCACCAGCTGGTCGCCGTGTAGATGACGGCGTCACGGCCCGTGCGGGCCTTGTACTGGTTCAGGAAGTCACGGATCCAGGTGACCATCCCGCTCTGCGTCTTGCCGTAGCAGGCGGCGCCGTAGGGGTTCCACTCGATGTCGAGCGCGCCCGGCAGCGTCTTGCCGTCGCGGGACCAGCCGCCGCCGTGGTCCACGAAGTAGTTGGCCTGGGTGGCACCGCTCGTCGTGTCCGGCGTCGCGAAGTGGTACGAGCCGCGGATCATTCCGACGTTGTACGAGCCGTTGTACTGCTGCGCGAAGTACGGGTTCGTGTAGTACGTGCCCTCGGTGCCCTTGACGTAGGCCCAGCGCACGCCGCTGTTCCAGAGCGTCGACCAGGCCACGTTGCCCTGGTGGCCGCTGACGTCGACGCCCTCGGTCTGGGTGGCGCGGGTCATGGGCGGTTCGCCGGTGTCGCCGTCGTGGGCGGCGACGCCCATGCCCATGTAGGCCTCACCGCGCTGGGGGACGTCGCCCGCCTGCGCCGCGCCCGGCAGGGCGACGAGGAGGGAGAGGGCTGCGAGAAGGGCGCCGACCACGCCGAGGCGGGTCCGGCGGAGCGTCGTTCCGGGTCTGTGCACGGGCATGTGGGTGCCTCCGTAGGCCTCGTGGGGGATCAGGTGGGTGAGCTGATCAGGGACCTGTGCCGTTCCGTGCGGTCGCGCTGTGCCGTCGGGTGCCGCGGGTGGGGGTTCGCCTGCCGGCCTGGCGGTGTGTCCGTTCCATGACGATGGTGTGGACATGCCATGCATCACGCTACGCACGTAGACCCGAGCGAGGGAAGAGGGCCTGGAGGGTGCCGTTGGTCTACTCCTGCGAAATACTGACGGAGCTGCGGCGATGACGCGCGGCGGCGAGAACTTTCAGACAGGGAAACTCGGGGAACCTCAGTCCATGGCTGCTGACGTGCACGAAGACGGGAACGGCGGGCGACGGGACGCGGAACGGGACGCGTCCGCCGCATCCGCGCCGCAGGGTGTGGACCACGAGTTCCTCGCCCTGGAGCGGGAGTTGACCTACTTCCTGCGCCGCGCCCGGGCCAACTCCGGCGAGATGGCCCGGGAGGTGCACCCCGATCTCGAACCCTCCGCGTACGGACTGCTCGCCCGGCTCGAGGAGTGCGGCGCCCAGCGGGCCACCGAGCTCGCCGGCTACATCGGCGTCGGCAAGGCGACGATGAGCCGGCAGCTGCGCGCCCTGGAGGAGCTCGGCTTCGTCGGCCGCGAGCCCGATCCGGCCGACGGCCGCGCCTGGCTCGTCTCGCTCACCGAGCGCGGCCGCGAGGACTTCCGCCGCGTCCGCGACGCCCGCCGCGCGCGCTATGTGCGCCAGCTGGCCGGCTGGGACCGCCGTGAGGTCGCGGAGCTGGCCCGGCTGCTGCACCAGCTGAACGCGGGCGCCGAGTAGGCGCCGCCGCGCACGCTCACAGCTCCGCGTACACCAGCGAGGCGTCGTCGTGCGTCTTGCTGCGCCGCAGATACGTACGGGCCTGCGCGTCCGCGTCCTCCAGGGCGCGGACCCGGGCCACCACCGCCTCGGCGCCCTCCTTGCGGATCAGGGTGAACAGGTCCGTCCAGTCGCCCTCGTGGAACTTCTCCACCCAGCGGGTCACTCCGTCGGTCAGCGCGGCCAGCGCCCGCACCTCGGCGCGGGGGAGCGTGCCCGTCACCGCGCGGCGGGCGACGTCCGGGTCGGCGGCGGCGGTGAAGAAGCCGCCCTCCTTGTTGCGCACCGTCGCGTCGGCCACCGCGTCGGAGACCAGGGAGGCGCGCGGCACCCGGTCGAGCCGGTCGTCGAGCAGCGCGGTGACCGTGCCGTCCGGCGCCTCGACGAGCAACGCCGAGTCGGACAGCACGAGATGCTCCAGACGCTCCGCGTCCCAGCGCGCGAGCACGACGGTCGCCTGTGGCGTACGGGGGTGAGAAAGGTCACACGTGCCGCGGTGGGCGTCCGCGGTCCGCTCGATCGCCGCGGCCAGGATGTCAAACAACGTCATATCCCGGCGCGAAGCGGACAGTTCCGCGAGGGCGCCGCCGAGGCGGGCCGTGAACCAGGGGACGGAATGCAGACAGCCGGCGTCGCCGGAGGGTGGTGTGACCCCGTCGAGGACCACGAGCGACCCACCCTGCCCGGATGCCGGGAGCGCTACCGATGCGTAGTCCTCGTTCGGGCGCTCGGGGTCGCCGGGTTCCGTCGTCAGTTCGATGCGCATCCAGCCAGTCTGCATGAGTCTGCACGGAGCCTTCACAGGTGTGGCGGATGTCGGTACGAGCAGGTGGTCTGGCGTGTGCGGCGCCGGAATTGGGGCGGAATGATCAGCTCCGGCGAGGCGTGGCGGGGCATCTTGCCAAAGCCTTCCGAAGACGTCCAACCGGCGCGCGGCGGACGCCCCGCCGCCGGGCCCGGGGAACTTGCTCGCCAACTCCCGCACGATGTTCACTCCTTCGGGTGGCGGGCCAGGTGATGTACGCCTCCTGCTCACCGGCACTGGAATGGTCTGGAGCCATACCAGACGGGCGCGCGTGTTGACGGAGCGTCACCCGTGCCCAGGGGTAGGACGAGTCAGGAATGCGAGCACCAGACGTTGCGGAAGACCTCCGGCGGTAACGGGTCCCTTGGCGTGGGCGGGGTGGGTGCGACGGGCTCCGTCACGGAGCACGGCACGTCCTCCGCGCCCGGTGGCACCGTGCCCTCCCCGGCCCTGACGCCCGCCCCGACGCCCCCGGCCCCGCCGGTCGGCAAGGGCCGCAAGGCCCGGGTGCGCAACCGGCTGATCGTCGCCGTCGCCGTGGTCGCCGCCGCGATCGCCGGCGCCGCCGCCCCCGCGCTCCTCACCGCGTCCGCCCAGGTGGGCGAGTCCCAGGGCCTCGTCGACGACGCGCAGCGCACGCAGAGCGCCCTCGCCCTGTCCCGCTCCCTGGCCGACGAGCGCGACGAGGTCACCGCCTTCATCGCCGCCGGACGCCCCGAGGGCAAGGGCCTCAGCGAGGAGCGCAGCGGCCGGGTCGACCGCCAGGTCGAGGAGCTGCGCGCCGACGCCGAGGGCTCGCTGCGCCGCACCCTCGACGAGATCGCCGCCGTCCGCCGCGCCGCCCTCACCGGCAAGGACACCGCCCTCAAGGCGAACGCCGCGTACTCCGCCGCCATCGCCGGCCTGCCCCGGCTCGCCGAGGACCTCGCCGACAGCACGCCCGCCCGGGCCGGCGCGGGCGTCCGCGCCTTCGCCGACCTGGACCGCGCCGTCGAGCAGGCCTCCGCCGCCCGCGGCCTCCTGCTCGCCGCGTACGCGGTGCCCCGGCCCACCTCGACCACGACGGTCCTCGACCCCGTCACCGGGCTGCCCAAGACCGTCGTCTCGGACGCGGCGGGCGGCGGCGCCGAGGAGCGGGACGGACTCACCGCCGCCGCCCAGCTCGCCCAGGTCCGCTCGCAGGCCGCGCTCGACGACTTCCGCGAGTCCGCCCCGGCCGCCGCCGTCACCTCGTACGACTCGACGGTCACCGGGCCCGAGGTCGAGCGGGCCGACAAGTACCTCGCCGCGCTCACCGACGCCCCCACGCTGTCCGCCGCCGAACTGGAGTACAGCAGCAAGAAGGTCGACGACGCGCTCACCGCCCGGGTCGACCAGATGCGGGGCGCCGAGGCCGCCCTCGGCGACCAGCGGATCAAGGCCCTGGAGCAGCTGCGCGACGACGACGTCACCGCGCTCGAGATCCGCTTCGCCCTGGCGGGCTTCTGCCTGCTCGCCGCCGTCGGCTTCGCGATGGGCACCGCCCGCTCGCTGACCCGGCCGCTGGCCGTGCTGCGGATCGGCTCCGCCCGCCTGGCCGCCGAGCCGGGCACCGAGGAGCCGATGAAGTTCACCGGGCGCAACGACGAGTTCGCCCAGGTCGTCCGCTCCGTCAACGCCCTGCACGCGCACGCCCTCGCCCTCCACGAGCGGCTCGGCAGCCTCGAGTCCGACCGCAAGCACCTCATCGGCGAGCGGCAGCGGATGGCCGACGACCGCGACGCGCTGCGCGCCGACCGCGAGGCCCTGCGCACCGAGCTCGCCGAGGCCGCCGAGCGCCTGGACAAGGCCCGCCACTCCATCCACGGCACCTTCGTCAACCTCGCCCTGCGCACCCTCGGCCTCGTCGAGCGCCAGCTCGGCGTCATCGAGGGCCTGGAGGAGCGCGAGCAGGACCCCGAGCGCCTCGGCACCCTGTTCAAGCTCGACCACTTCGCCACCGTCATGCGCCGGCACAGCGAGAACCTCCTGGTCCTCGCCGGTGCCGAGCACGGCCAGCAGCACGCGGGCTCCGTCCCGCTGGTCGACGTCGTCCGTGCCGCCGTCTCCGAGATCGAGCGGTACGAGCGGGTCCGGATCGCCGCGCTGCCGCCGCACGCGCACGTCGCCGGGTTCGCCGCCGACGACCTCAGCCACCTCGTCGCCGAACTCCTGGAGAACGCGACCTCGTTCTCGCCGCCGGACGCCACCGTCGAGGTCTCCGGCTGGCTCCTGGAGAACGGCGAGGTCATGCTCTCCGTCCAGGACGAGGGCATCGGCATGGCCGAGGACCGGATGCGGGAGCTCAACGCGCGGCTGTCCGCCTTCACCGCGGAGCAGGCCCACGACCCGGCGGACGCCGACGGCCTCGGGCTCGGCCTCTACGTCGTCGCGCGGCTCGCCGCACGGCACGGCATCCGGGTCCGGCTGCGCGAGCAGAAGCAGGGCGGTGTCGCCGCCGTCGCCGTGCTGCCCACCGCGCTGCTCGCCGCCGCGCCCGTCGTGTCGGCGCCGCCGGCCGTGCCGGTGCCGGGCGGCGCCCCGGCCGTGCACCTGCCCGGCTCCGAGGCCGAGGCCAACTCCAACGTCCTGGACGGGCGCAGCGCCGACGGCTCCGAGGGTGCGGATCCGCTCATCGCGGCGGCCGAACAGGCCGTGCTCAAGGCGGAGACCACCGAGGCCGATGAGCCCCCCGAGCCCGCCGAGCCCACGGAGCAGTCCGAGCCCGTGGAGCGTCCGGCCGAGACCACGATGGAGCTCATGGCTCCGGTACCGGCCCCCGCGCCCGTGGCCACCGGCGAGTCCGACGCGCACGAGCGCACCCCGGACGAGACCGCGACCACCACCGGGGTCCTGACCGCGACCCCGGCGCTCGCCGAGCCCGAAGCCGACCCCGAGCCCGAAGCCGCGCCCGTGCCCGCGCCCGAGCCCGAAGCCGCGCCGGCTCCCGCGCCCCAGGCCGCGAACGAGACCCATGACCGGCCGGAGCCCGACCACGCTCCCGAGCCGGCCACCGCCGAGGTGCCCGCGCAGCGCACCCCCGTGTCCGAGCCGGCGCCCCAGCGCCTCACGGACAAGGGCCTGCCCAAGCGCACCCCGAAGGCCGCAGCCCAGGCTCCCGCCGCGAAGCCGCGCACCGGCTCCGTGGACGCGGACGCGCTGCGCCGCCGGCTCGGCGGATTCCACCGGGGGGCGCAGGAAGGCCGCAAGGACGTCGCGGCCGAGATCGAAGAACGTATCGGAGAAGCCAAGGGGGACACCGCCGAGGAGGCAAGCAGTTGACTGCGCCCACCCCTGTATCCAGCGCACTCAGCAGCGCAGCGCGCAATCTGCACTGGCTGCTGACCAATCTGGTCGAGGAGGTGCCAGGGCTGCTCTCCGTCGCGGTCGTCTCGTCCGACGGGCTGCTCCTGCTCTCCTCCGACCCGGGGCACAACGCCGAGAGGACCGCTGACCACAGCGGCGGCCCCAAGGGTTCCAGCGCCGACCTGGCCACGATCGTGTCCGGCGTCGGCAGCCTCACCATCGGCGCCGCCAAGCTGATGGACGGCGGGGGCGTCAAGCAGACCATGGTGGCCATGGAGGAGGGCTCCCTCTTCGTCATGTCCATCAGCGACGGTTCTCTGCTCGGCGTGCACGCCACCCCGGACTGCGACATGAGCGTCGTCGCGTACCACATGGCGCTCTTCGTCGGCCGTGCCGGGCATGTCCTCACCCCCGAACTCCGCAGCGAACTGCGCCAGTCGATGGAGAGCACCCGATGACACCCGGCAGTACGAGCACCGGCAAACTCCCCGTACGCGGATCCGACCGCAAGGCCGCCCGCGTCCGCCCCTACTCCCTGACCGGCGGCCGCACCCGCTTCGGGCACGTGCTGCTCGTCGAGACGTTCGTCGCCGCCCTCGAAGCGCCCGAACAGCACCTCGAAATAGGGAAGGGCACGCTCGCGGGCGTCATGCCGGAGATGCGGGCCATCGTGGAGCTGTGCCGCCGCATGCGCACGGTCGCCGAGATCGCGGCGCTCCTCAAGATGCCCCTCGGTGTGGTCCGCGTCCTCCTGAGCGACCTCGCCGACCAGGGAAAGATCCGTGTGTACGGAACCGGTCACGGCCCGGGACAGCCGGACCGCGCGCTGCTCGAAAGGGTGCTGAGTGGACTCCGTCGTCTCTGACGTCACCGAACTCCTCGAAGAAGAGGAGCAGTTGCAGGCCTGGCAGACCGACAGGACCCGGGCCCCGATCGCCACGAAGATCGTCGTGGCGGGCGGGTTCGGCGTCGGCAAGACCACCCTGGTGACCGCCGTCTCGGAGATCCAGCCCCTCCAGACGGAGGCGCTGATGACCCGGGCCAGCGAGGACACGGACGATCTGTCCGCGACCCCCGACAAGGCCACCACGACCGTCGCCATGGACTTCGGCCGCATCACGCTCGACGACGACCTGGTCCTGTACCTGTTCGGCACGCCGGGCCAGCAGCGGTTCTGGTTCATGTGGGACGACCTGGTGCGCGGCGCGATCGGCGCCGTCGTCCTGGCCGACACCCGCCGGCTGTCCGACTGCTTCCCGGCTCTCGACTACTTCGAGAGCTGCGGGCTGCCCTACGTCGTCGCCGTCAACCACTTCGACGGCTCCGAGGAGTTCGAGCCGGACGACGTGCGCGAGGCGCTCACCGTGCCGCCGCACGTCCCCGTCCTGGTCATGGACGCGCGCCGCCGCATATCCGTGATCGAGACGCTGCTCTCGCTGGTCGGCCACGCGCTCGACGCCACCCCCGCCTAGGCCGGAAACTCCGTAGACCCCGCCGGGTCACATCCCTTATTTCGTAAGCAAGTTAGAGGCAGTCGATATGTCGCGGAAGATACTCGTCGTCGGAGCCGGCCAGTCCGGTCTCCAGCTCGCCCTGGGCCTGCAGTCCCACGGGTACGAGGTCACTCTGATGTCCAACCGCACCGCCGACGAGATCCGCTCCGGCCGGGTCATGTCGACGCAGTGCATGTTCCACACCTCGCTCCAGCACGAGCGCGACCTGCAGCTCAACTTCTGGGAGTCCCAGGCCCCGAAGATCGAGGGCCTCGGCGTCTCCGTCGCCGCCCCCGGCTCGCACGACCCGGGCCCCACCCAGCGGGCCATCGACTGGGTCGGCAAGCTCGACGGCATCGCGCAGTCCGTCGACCAGCGCGTGAAGATGGCCGGCTGGATGGAGACCTTCGCCCAGCGCGGCGGCCAGCTCGTCATCCACGGCGCCGCCGTCTCCGACCTCGACTACTTCGCCCGCACCTACGACCTCGTGTTGGTCTCGGCCGGCAAGGGCGAGCTCGTCTCCATGTTCGGCCGCGACGCCTCCCGCTCCCCGTACACGGAGCCGCAGCGCGCCCTCGCCGTCGCCTACGTGCACGGTCTCGGCCCGCGCCCCGAGCACCCCGACTTCGAAGCGGTCCGCTGCAACATCGTGCCGGGCGTCGGCGAGCTCTTCGTCATGCCGACCCTCACCACCTCGGGCCGCGCCGACATCCTGTTCTGGGAGGGCGTACCCGGCGGCCCCGTGGACGCGTTCAAGGGCGTCAAGGACCCCTCCGAGCACCTCGCGCTCACGCTGGAGCTGATGGAGAAGTTCCTGCCGTGGGAGTACGCCCGCGCCACGAAGGTCGAGCTGACCGACGCCAACGGCACGCTCGCCGGCCGCTACGCGCCGACCGTCCGCAACCCGATCGGCCGGCTGCCCTCGGGCGGCGCGGTCCTCGGCGTCGCCGACGTGGTCGTCGCCAACGACCCGATCACCGGCCAGGGCTCCAACTCGGCCTCCAAGTGCGCGGCCGCGTACCTCTCCTCCATCGTCGAGCACGGTGACAAGCCGTTCGACGAGGAGTGGATGCAGTCCACGTTCGACCGCTACTGGGACACCGCGCAGCACGTCACCAAGTGGACGAACACGATGCTCCAGGCCCCGCCGGAGCACGTCCTCAACCTGCTCGGCGCCGCCGGCCAGCTCCAGCCGGCCGCCGACCGCTTCGCCAACGGGTTCAACGACCCGGCCGACTTCGAGAACTTCTTCTACGAGCCGGCCAAGACCGAGGCGTACCTCGCGTCGCTGACGCAGTAGCCCGTCGTCACTCGGTGAGGGACGGCGGCGCACCCGGGTCGGAGTACCCGGTGTCGTCGCCGTCCGTCGCCCCCTCCGGCAGGGCGGGGGCCTTGTAGCCGGACATCGGGTCCGCGCCGGGGTCCGGCCGGACCGCCCCGAGCACCGGGTTCGCCGCGATCGGCGACACCTTGACCTTCGCCCCGGGGCGCGGCGCCTGCACCACCATCCCGTCGCCGAGGTACATCGCCACGTGCGTCGCCTCCGGGAAGTACACGACGAGGTCCCCGGGCCGCAGCTCGCCGATCGGCACCCGGCGCAGCTGCGCCCACTGCTCCTGCGAGGTCCGCGGGATCGTCCGGCCCGCGTGCGCCCAGGCCTGCGAGGTGAGCCCCGAGCAGTCGAACGAGTCCGGCCCCTCCGCGCCCCACACGTACGGCTTCCCGATCTGCTCGACGGCGTACGAGAGCGCCGCGTCACCGGCCTTCGACGGGGAGCGCGGGGTGGAGCTCAGCGCCCCGGACGCCACGAACTCCCGCTGCGCGTCCGCCGTGCCCTTCTTCTCCAGCCGCGCCAGCTCCGTGAGCTGATCGGCGCTGAGGGAGGCGAGCAGCTCCTCGACCTCCTTGAGCCGCCCCTGCACGGCGTCCCGCTCTTTCCGCTTCTTCTCCGTGAGCTGCATCTGGCGGTCGAGGGCGGCCCGGGCGGTCGTGGCGAGCCCGTCGGTCTTCTTCTCCCGCCCGACCAGCCGGGCGATCGCCGCCTGCTGCTCCCTCGCCGCGCGCCGCAGCACGTGCCCCTGATCGAGGGCCTGCTGCGGATCACGGGCCAGCAGCAGCCGTACGTACGGGGAGATGTCGCTGCTGCCCTGGTACTGGTCCCGCGCCATCCGCCCGGCGGCGACCCGGCTGCGGCTCAGCTCCCCCCGGGCCCGGGCCAGCTTCTCGCTGAGATCCTCCGCGGCCTTCTTCCGCTCCTTCAGCTTCTCCTCGGTGGCGTTGTACGCCTCGGTGGCCTCCTCGGCCTCCCGGTACAGCCGCTGAAGATCCGTCAGCAGTTCGGCCACCGGCCGCTCCTGCCCGGTGTCGTCCGGTCCGGGCGCCGCGCCCGCGGGAACCGGCTGGAGCACCGCCGCCGCGACGGCCGCCGTGCACACCCACCGCACCAGCCTGCCTGACACCTCATCACCTCCGATGCGGGCCAGCCCCTGTGCCCCGCACCGTGAACACCAGCAGACCGTCGTACGACCGGCGCGCGGAGCTGCGCGACCCGGCCCAACCCCGCCACCCGTCCAGGTCCCACCCGGCGAGCCGCCTTTACTCGGCGCCCTTGTCCTTGTCCTTGGACCACGGCCACCGGATCTCCCGCCCGGTCTTCCCGTCGGGCGCGAACACGTACCGCCACCGCGTCACGAGCTGCACGGCCTTCCCGCTCGGCACGGGCTCCCGCACATACACGAACACGGTCTCCCCGCCCTCCTCACCCGGGACCGGCACCTTGTACACCTTGGGCGGATTCCCGGTGGCGGTCACCATCACGTCCAGCGTCCGCCCGTCGAGCGGCCCCCCGACAAAGGGGATCTCTTCACTCTTCACGGGCCCAGTCTCTCCCAGACGGGGAAGGAGCGCGTCCGAGCGAGCGCGACGCCCGCCGCACGAAAGCTCAGGGACGAGCCCGGCGCCGACACGACCACCTCGACACCGTCCCCGTCGTCGGCGACCCGGACGTCTTTCCTTCCCGGGTGGGCCCATCCTCTGACCCGCACCTCCCGCGCCTGCGGGAACCGCAGAAAGAACTCGAACCCCTCGCCCCCGTTCTGGCGGGCGAAGCCGAGGGTGACGGAGCGCTCCCGCTCGTCGAGATGGACGAAGAAGAGGTCGCTGTCGCTCATCACCTCCGGAGTGCAGAGCGCGGCGAGTGCGGGGGACACGTCCTCAGAGCCGTCCATAGAAGGTTTTCTCGCTCGGTTCGGGGAGTGCCGGGTGGAGCCTCGCGTCGAGGCGGCTGCGGAAGAGATGCGGGCCCCCGTCGTCCCCGCCGGGACCGGCCCGGAATCCGCTGAGGTGCCCGGCGAGCACGTCGGTGTGACTGGTGAACCGCAGGAACGAGCCGCCCTCACCGGCCGAGACCTCGACCCGCATCCGGTGCTCGCCGCCGACGACCTCCGTCAGCGCGAACGACACGACCACCGGCGGCTCCCACTCATCCAGCTCCAGGTCGGCCACCGCGAGGAACTGCACCTGCCCCTGCACGCTGTCGACCCCGGCGGCCACCCACTCCTCCGGCAACGGCAGGGGAGGGGCGGGCAGATCGAGCCGTAGCGTCAAGGTGGGCCCGCGCCAGTCGAGATGCACGGAGCGGAGCCGTACGGCGGTCAGAGGCAGGGGAGATGGGCCGTAGAGCGGGGCGAGGACCTCGCTGTTTCGTACGGAGAGGTGATGGCCGGTCACGAGCGCGGGCCCCCTTCCTGCGTGCTGGTCAGTTCCCGCACAGCCTGCCGCAGCCCGGCGCCGGTCAGGTCGCCGGGCTCCCGCAGGGCGGAATCGGGGGAGTAGTCCTCCAGAACCAGGAAGACCTGGTCGAGCAGGGCCGCGAGGGCACCGACCGGGCGCTCACCGGCCGCCTGCACAGCCCTGTGGGCCTCCCACCAGGCGGCGGCGAAGTCCGGTGCGCCGATCCCCCCTCGGACGGCTCCCTCGATCGGGGCACGGCGGCGGTTCATGCGCCGATCTCACGGAGCAGCTGTTCTTCCTGGTCGGACGGGCACAACAGCACTGCCTCGAAGGAGACCTTCTTCTGCCCGGGAAGATCGGGCTTTCCCGCCCAGTGCTTTGCCGCGTCCTTCAGCATACGGAAGGGAACTTCGCGTTCCTGCGGTTCCTCGGAGAGGACGGCATGGACGTCGTCGATGGTGAGGAGAATGCGTTCGGCGCTGATCCAGTGCAGGTCGAACAGGCAGTCCTGGAGAGCGGGCCAGTTCCAGCCGAAATGGTCCGGAAGTCGCAGCGCCTCGTAGAACTGAGCGAAGACTCCGTCGGTCATGCGCTCCGGTACCAGTCCTCGCCGTCGCTCTCCAGCGCGCTGCGGAGATAGCGGGCCAGAGAGGGCGCGACCCACGTACGGCTGTCGGTCTCGTGGTCCCAGACGAAGACATCGTCCCGCTCGGGGGTGCGGACGAAGGCGAACTGATCGCCGCCGCCGTTGTCGCCGAAGAACATCAGGGCGTCGAACGGCATGTACAGATCGCGGAAGTCCGCCTGCGACCGGAAGGATGCGTTCACTTCGAGGATCCGCTCCGTGCTCCACACGGACTCGGCGCCGTGAACGTCCTCGATACCGTCGGTCTCCAGCAGCAACTCCCGCAAGGCCGACGGCACGCGCTGTCCGAGGCGCTCCTCGATACGGTCCAGTGCCCCGGGGACCGCGGGACCCTCCAGCTCGGTTCCCGGGAACTCCTCTGCGAGTTCACGCCACATGCGTCCTGCCCCCGTGTTCCGCCGGCTCCCGCTTTGTCTCGACGATCGCCAGCACGACATGGCCCTTACGCAGATACGAGGCGACACCCGCACGGTCCTCCTCGCGCAGCGCTCCCGTCCGCCCGGCCATTTCGTCCTTGTGCCGTGCCGGCTCGCGAGCAGACTCAGGATGCCCAGTGGCTGTACTTCGCGCATGTGCCTGTTCTCTGTTCCTCCGCGGGAGCCCGTCGGCCTGCGGGTCATTTGACGATCGGAAGTCCTTGCGGCCCGTCCGGCCATTCGGGCCAGAGTATGTTCGTAGGAGAAGGCCAGGATGAAACGGATGCCGTGCGAACTCCCGCTTCCGGGCCACCACTTCCGGGTCGTCGAGCGAGGGGCCGGGATCGGCGGCCTGAGCGCCGGGAGGCTCCGGCGTGGACTCCTCACGCGCGGGCGGCGGCGGTTCCGCGGGCTCCCGCGCCGCGTCGGCAGGCGTGGCCGGACCGCTCATCTCGGCGTAGTCGGCGAGGCGCGACCTCGGTGTCTTCTGCGGCTGGTCCGCCGCACCCCCGTGCTCAGACATGCCAGCCATGATGGGCACGCCGCTTCGCGAACCGCAACGTGCCTACGTCACACTCCTGTCACGGAACCCGTGCCAGGACCGGCTCTCCCGGGCGTCCCGCGCCGTCCGCCGCCGTCACTGCAAATGTGCTGCGCCGCCCGCCAGACCCAGCACCCGCCGCACCAGCGCGTCGACCGGGCCGTCCGGGGGCTCCAGGGCCAGGGCCCGGCGTACGGCCTCGGCGGTCTCGGGGTCGCGGGTCGCCGTCGCGGTCAGGATGGCCAGGAACTGGTCGACGAGGGCGTCGCGGAGGTCGTCGAGGGGCGGCTGTTTGTCCTCGTCCAGCCAGATCAGCGAGGCGGCCTCGACGGAGGTGATCCACATGCGGACCGTCATGCGCAGTCGCGGGCCCGGTTCGGCGACGGACAGGTGGGCCAGGATGTGGGCGGCGGCCGCGCGGCGCACCCCGTCCACGATCGCGGTCGTCCGGGACGTCTCGACGACACTGCCGCCCTGGAGCAGCGCGGCGAAGCCCATGTCGTGCTCGTCGACGAAGGCCAGATAGCGGTCGAGGGCGCGGGCCAGGCGTGTGGTGAGCGGGCCCTCGGGCGGTTCGGCGAAGCACTGCTCGAGCGCGTCCGCCGCCGTGCGCAGGGCGGCCTCGTACAACTGCTGCTTGCCGCCCGGGAAGTAGCGGTAGACGAGCGGCCGGGAGACCCCGGCGGCCTCCGCGACGTCGTCGAGGGAGACCTCCTCGGGGGCCCGGTGCGCGAACAGGGACAGCGCCGCCTCCAGCAGCTGCGCGCGCCGCTCCTCGACGCTGAGCCGTCTGTAGGCGGGCGTGCCGGTTGCCGAGGTCATGGTGCGAAGAGTAACCGGCATGTCCCGGTCCGTCCTCAGGCCAGCAGCCCCGAGGACCGCCACAGTTGACGCCCGGCGCCGCGCAGCACGCCGATGTCGTCGAGGAAGTCCGTGAGCCGCTTCGCGCCCGTCTGCATGACCTCGCGGCGGTGCCCGCTGGCCTTGACCTCGGCCATGGCCCGCCGCCGGTCCAGGCCCACGTTCGTGTAGACCTCGGGGTTGATGAAGGCGACGGAGAAGACCCGGGCGAACTCGCCCGAGGTGAGCCGCGTGAACTCCTGCGACCAGCGCGGCGCCGTCACCATCTGGCGCCGCAGCTCCTCACGCGCGTACCGGACGTGCCGGGCCTCCTCGACGACGTGGATGCGCGTGACGCCCCGGATCAGGGTCTGCACCCGGTCGTCGGGGAAGGTCAGCCGCTGCATCCAGTCGAGGATCTCCTCGCCGAGCAGCGTCGCCGTGAAGGAGCCGGGCGTGGTCGACACCGTCTTGAACAGCCGGCCCAGGTGGTGGTGGACGCGCGCCACCGGGTAGTGCGGGGTGCCGCCGCGCGTGATGAGCCGGGCGAACATCTTCGAGTGCCGGCACTCGTCCTCGATCTCGGTCAGCGCGTACCGCACGTGCGCGCTCGTCGCCGCCTTGTCGTAGACGTGCCGGACCAGCAGCTGCATCAGGATCAGCTCGAACCAGATGCCGAGCGAGGCGAGCGCCGCGGCCTCGTGCCGGGACAGCGCGATCCGCTGCTCCTCGCTCATCCGCTTCCACAGCGGGGTGCCGTACAGCGACACGAGCTCGGGCGGCCAGAACCACTTGCCCTCCTCGAAGGGCGCGTCCCAGTCCAGCTCCTTGTCGGGGTCGAACGAGTGCTTCGCGGAGGAGTCGAGCAGTCGCTCGGCCACCTGCTCGCGGCCTTTGAGCAGGCCGAGCGCGTCCCGCAGTCCTTCAAGCGCCGCGTCGTCGGCCGGTGTCGTGGTCGTCATCGCTGACTCCGCATCCCTGTGGGCGAGTTCACTCTTATGAGATGCCTTGTCAGCAAGGCCGTCAATGGTTTGCGCACGACTTGTTGACCCCGCGTCCAACAGCGTGTGAACCTGCCGGTATGTCGACGCACGAGCTCTACACCAGGGCCCCGAGCGACCTCAACTGGCAAGTACCGTCGGCCAGTTCGGCCCGCTTCAGCTGGGAATACGACGACGGACGCGACCGACTGCTCGCCCTGTACCAGAAGGGCAAGGACAAGCAGTGGGACGGCGCCAAACGCATCGACTGGGACCTGGAGGTCGACCCCTGCGACCCCCTCGGCACCCCGGACGAGGCGATGTCCCTGTACGGCACGCCCCACTGGGCGAAGATGACCGAGCGGGACCGGGGGGAGCTGCGCAAGCACTACGCGTCCTGGCAGTTCAGCCAGTTCCTGCACGGCGAGCAGGGCGCGATGGTGTGCGCGGCGCGCATCGTCGAGTCCGTGCCCGACCTCGACGCCAAGTTCTACTCCGCGACCCAGACCATGGACGAGGCGCGGCACGCGGAGATCTACGGACGCTTCCTCCACGAGAAGATCGGGATGCTCTACCCGATCGACGACAACCTGCAGTCCCTGCTCGGTGACACGCTCCGCGACTCCCGCTGGGACATGCCCTACCTCGGCATGCAGGTGCTCATCGAGGGCCTCGCCCTCGCCGCGTTCGGCATGATCCGCGACACCACGGACAAGCCGCTCCCGAAGCAGATCCTCGCCTACGTGATGCAGGACGAGGCCCGCCATGTCGCGTTCGGGCGGATGGCGCTGCGGGACTACTACAAGCAGCTGACCGACGCCGAACTGCGCGAACGCGAGGACTTCGTCATCGAGGGCTGCTACCTCATGCGGGACCGGCTGCGCGGCGTCGAGGTCCTGGAGGACTTCGGCATCCCCCGGGCGCAGGCCGAGGAGTACACCGAGCAGTCCGAGTTCCTGGCCCTGTTCCGGCAGCTGCTCTTCTCCCGGATCGTGCCCTGCGTCAAGGACATCGGCCTGTGGGGCAAACGGCTCCAGGAGGCCTACGTGGACCTCGGCGTCTTCGAACTCGGCGACTCGAACCTGGACCAGCTCATGGCCCAGGACGAGGAGGTCGCGGAGAAGCTGGACGCGGAGCGGTTCGCGGAGGAGGAACGGGGACGGGTGGAGGAGGTCGAGGCGGCGATCCGGGCCGGAGAGGGCTGAGGCCCGGGGCGGGGCCGGTCGGGCGGCACGGGGTGTCGGCGGGATGCAGTAGCGTCTCGATCGTGTCCACGCCACCTCCGCCCCAGCCCCAGCAGCCGAACCCGTACGGCCCGCCGCAGCAGCCGCAGCCGTACGGGCAGCAACAGCCTTACGGTCAGCAGCCGTACGGGCAGCCGCCGGCGTACCCGGGGTTCCCGCAGCAGCCGGGAACCCCCTACCCCGCCCCCTTCGGCGCCCCGCCGCCCCCGAAGAAGCGGACGGGCCTGATCATCGGCATCGTCGCCGGCGTCGTGGCCCTCGGCGTCATCGGCGTGGGCACGCTCGCGTACATCGGATCCCGGGTCGCGGGCGACTTCCCCGAGGCCGAGTACAAGCTGACGCTCCCGAAGACCGTCCTCGGCGGGAAGTACGAACTCGCGCAGGACATGTCCGAGGAGAAGGGCCAGGCGCTGGAGCAGGAGGCCGACGACTCCTGGGACGCCCGCGACACCAAGGCCGTGGTCGGCCAGTACACGCTCGGCGGCGACGCGTCCAAGGGCGTGCTCGTCGTGTCCGGCATGTACGGGCGGTTCAAGAACACCGACGAGGCGCGGGACAACATGATGAAGGGCGGCGGCGAGGCGGAGAACGCCGAGGTCGCCGTCGCCCCCCGGGACTTCCACCCCGCCGGCAGCGACGTCACCATCACCTGCGAGGTGCTGACCCAGTCCGGCGGGGCCGGGCGGCTGACGATGCCGATGTGCGGGTGGGTGGACGGCAACACCGGCGCGTCCATCGGCGAGGTCGACACGGAGTCGATGTCGAAGGATCCCGAGGACGTGGACCTGGCCGCTGTCGCCGAGACCGCGGCGAAGGTCCGGGCCGAGCTCCGTCAGCCGCTCTGACCTGGGGGAACGGCACCGGGACCGTCAGCCCTTCGCCGTGCGCAGAACCGCCTCCATGACCGCGCGGGCGATGGGCGCCGCGCTGCCGCCGCCGCTCACGTCCGCCCGGTTCGCCGCCGCGTCCTCGACGACCACCGCGACCGCCACCTCCGGCTGGGCGGACTGCGCGGACTGGGCGTAGGAGATGAACCACGCGTACGGCGTGCCCTCGTTGTTGACGCCGTTCTGGGCCGTGCCCGTCTTGCCGCCCACCGTCGCCCCGGGGATGCGGGCGTTCGTACCGGTGCCGTCCTCGACGACGTCGACCATCATCTTCTGGAGCTGGGACGCGGTGTAGGGGGACATGGCCTGCCGGTACGTACGGCTGCCCGTCGTGGAGATCGCCGTGCCCCCGCTCGTCGTCGTACGGTCCACGAGGTGCGGCGCCATCACCGTCCCCCCGTTGGCGACCGCCGCCGCCACCATCGCCATCTGCAACGGCGTCGCCCGCGTGTTGAACTGCCCGATCGAGGACAGCGCCAGCTGCGACTGGTTCATGTCGGTGTCGAAGTTGGACCGGGACACGATCATCGGGACGTGCACACCGGGATCGTTGAAGCCGAAGGCGCGGGCCGTCTCCACCATGTCGTCCAGGCCCACGGCGACCCCGAGCTTCGCGAACACCGTGTTGCAGGAGATGCGCAGCGCGTCCTCGAGCGTCGCGTCCTCGCACGCGGCGGACGCCGACTCGTTGCCGAGCCGGGTCGTGGTCCCGGGCAGCGTGTACGGCACCGGCGTCCGGGTCGGCGTACCGATCCCGTCCACCACCTCGTGCTCCAGCGCCGCCGCCGCCGTGACGACCTTGAACGTCGAACCCGGCGGATACGTCTCCCGGATCGCCCGGTTGAGCATCGGCCGCTCCGGATCCGCGTTCAGCCGCCGCCATGCCCGCTCCGCCGCCGCCCCCGTCCCCGCGAAGTCCCCGGGATCGTACGAGGGCGCCGTGACCAGTGCGAGGATCCGCCCCGTCGCCGGTTCGATCGCCGCGACCGCCCCCTTCTTCCCGCCGAGCCCCGCGTACGCCGCCTCCTGCGCCCCCGCGTTCAGCGTCGTCGCCACGTCACCGCCCGGCTCCCGGGACCGGGACAGCTCGGGCCAGAACGGGAACGGGGCGAGCAGCGGGCTCGTCCCCGACAGGATGCCGTCCTCCGCGCCCTCCACGAACGAGGAGCCGTACGTCTGCGAGGCGTACCCGGTGACGGGGGAGTACAGCGGCCCGTTCTTGTACGTGCGCTCGTACCGCAGCGCCTGACCGCTGTCCCTGGCGCCGGTGACCGGCCCGCCCTGCACGAGGATGTCGCCGCGCGGCTGCCCGTACTGCGCGATGCTGCCGCGCCGGTTGGCCGGGTTCGCGTCCAGGGAGCCGGACTGGAAGACCTGGACGCGGGTGGAGTTGACCAGCAGCGCGACCAGCAGGATCAGGCAGAAGACCGCGGCGCGGCGGATGTACCGGGTCATCGCCCCGCCCCCGGCCCGGCGGCGGGCAGCGCTCTGCGGGCCGAATCACTGATCCGGACCAGGATCGCGACGATGACCCAGTTCGTGACGACGGACGAACCGCCCTGCGCGAGGAACGGCATCGCCATGCCCGTCAGCGGGATCAGGCCCGTCACGCCGCCCGCGATCACGAAGACCTGCAGCGCGACGATCGAGGCGAGCCCCGTCGCGAGCAGCCGGCCGAACGGCTCGCGCAGTTCCAGCCCGGCCCGCAGGCCCCGCTCCACCAGCAGCGCGTACAGCAGATAGATCGCCGTCAGCCCGACCAGGCCCAGCTCCTCGCCGGCCGTCGCCAGGATGAAGTCGGACTTCGCGGCGAAGCCGATCAGGATCGAGTGCCCCATCCCGAGCCCGGTCCCGAGCATGCCGCCCGCCGCGAACGCGAACAGCGACTGCGCGAGCTGACCCGGCCCGTCACCCGCGGCGATCGAGGCGAACGGATGCAGCCAGATCTCGACGCGGCCGTGCACGTGCGGCTCGAAGGAGGCGACGACGAACGCGCCCGCCGCGGCGAGCAGCAGCCCGATCGCGATCCAGCTGGCCCGGCCGGTCGCCACGTAGAGCATCACGACGAACAGGCCGAAGAAGAGCAGCGACGTACCGAGGTCCGTCTCCAGGATCAGGACGCCGACGCTGAGCAGCCAGATCGCGAGGATCGGCGCGAACACCCGCATCGTGGGCAGCTGGAGCCCCCAGATCCGGCGGCCCGTGTACGTGAGCGCGTGGCCGTTCGCCGCGAGATAGCTGGCGAAGAAGATCGCGAGGAGCACCTTCGCGAACTCGCCGGGCTGGATGGAGAATTCGCCGATCCGGATCCAGATGCGGGCGCCGTTCACCGCGGGGAAGAAGCCCGGCAGGATCATCAGGGCGAGCGCCGCCGCCACCGACAGGTACGCGTACCGCTGGAGCACCCGGTGGTCGCGCAGCAGCATCACGAAGACGATGAAGAGGGCCACGCCGATCGTCGACCACACCAGCTGGGTGGGGGCGGCCTCGTCGTGCGGGGTCTCCAGGTCGAGGCGGTAGATCAGCACGAGGCCCAGCCCGTTGAGGAGCACCCCGATCGGCAGCAGCAGCGGATCGGCGTACGGGGCGCGCAGCCGGACCGCGACGTGCGCGAGGAGCGCGAGCACGCCGAGCCCGGCGCCGTAACCGGCGGCGCCGGGCGGGACCGCGTCGCTCCTGGCGAGGCCCACGGCGCAGTAGCCGTAGACGCTGAGCAGCACCGCCAGGACCAGCAGGGCGAGTTCGGTGCCCCGGCGTCCGGGGACGCGCACGGCGGGCACCGAGGGGGGAGCCTTCGTTCCCGGTGAGCCCGGTGTACCCGTGGGTGCGGTCATACCGGGAACGTAGCAAGCAAGTGCCGGATATCCGGTTATGTCAGCACCAGCGGGGCGCCCGCCCGATGTTGTCGATGTACTTCGCCGAGCCCCATGCCCACGTGCCGTCGGTCAGCAGGTACCAGAGGTGGTTGCCCTCGACGTTCTGACCGCTCGTCTTGCAGAAGATGGGGACGATCGCGTTGTACGGCTCCACGCGGACCACGCGGCTGCCCCGGGTGGGGGCGTCGCGCAGCAGGAGCCCGGACTTGGCCGTGACCCGGCCCTTGTAGACCGGTGCGTGGTGGCCACCGCCACCACCCCAGTCGCCGCCACCGCCACCGCCCCAGTCGCCGTCCGCCATGGCGGGCGACGCGGTCGCGGCGAGCGTCGCGGCGGCTGCGACGGCTATGCCGATGCGGGTGCTGACGGTCCGTACGGACATGCGAGCCATGAGGTCTCCTCCTGGGACGGGCGTGAAGCGGAGCCGGAACAGCTCCCCACCGCCCACCCAAGCCGCACCGCCTCCCGGGCGCACGGTGGCCGCCGCCTTCGGGGTGACCACCCGGACGGCCGATTTCCTAGCCGGGCCACACCGCCGGCTCCTCGTACGGCAGGGTCAGCGTGGCCACCGCCCCGCCGTCCCGCGCGTTCGTGAACCGCAGGCGGGCGCCCAGGACTTCGGCCTGCCCGAGGGCGATCGTCAGACCCAGACCATGGCCGCGCGCCCCGCCCTCGGTGCGGAACCGCTGCGGGCCGTGCTCCACCAGATAGTCCGGATAACCCGCGCCGTGGTCCCGGACCGTGATCACCGGCCCGTCCACCGCGAGCTCCACCGGCGGGCCGCCGTGCCGGTGCGCGTTCGCCACCAGGTTGCCGAGCACCCGCTCCAGGCGGCGCCGGTCCGTCACCACGCACACGTCGGAGACGACGGTCACCGCCGTCTCCGCGCCCGCGAACCGCACCACCCGCTCGACCACCGGCTCCAGCCAGGTCTCGTCCAGGTCCACACGCTCGCTGCGCGCGTCCAGCCGGGAGATCTCCAGCAGGTCCTCGGTGAGCGTGCGCAGCGCCGCCACCCGGTCGCGCACCAGCTCGGTCGGCCGGCCGGGCGGCAGCAGCTCCGCCGCCGCGTGCAGCCCGGTCAGCGGCGTCCGCAGCTCGTGCGCCACGTCCGCCGTGAACCGCTGCTCGGTGAGGATCCGGCCCTGGAGCGAGGCGGCCATGCTGTCGAGCGCGGCCGCGACGGCGGCGACCTCGTCCTGATGCCGTGCCGGGTCCTTCGTGCGCGGGTCGCCGACCCGTGCGTCCAGGTCCCCGGCGCTGATCTTGCGGGCCACCCGGGCCGTCGTGTGCAGCCGCCTCGTCACCCGGGTCACCGCGAACGCGCCGACCAGCAGCGTCGCACCGATCGCCAGCACCGACGAGCCCAGGATCGCGTTGTCGAGGCCGTCGATGGTGCGGGCGCCCTGCGCGTAGTCGATCCGCACCGCGAGGGCCCGCCCGCCGGAGGCCGGTCCCGCCGCCCACATCGTCGGGGACGCGTCGTGGTCGCCGATCATCGTGCCGCGCTCACCCCGCGCGGCCAGCTCGTGCAGCGCTGTGGGCAGCTGCGGCGGGTCCACGCCCGCGCCGGGCGGCAGCCGGCTGCCCGACTCGTAGCGCCGCGCCGCGTCGTCCAGGAGCGACAGGGCGCGGTCGCGGGCCTGGCCCACCGTCTGGTCCGTCACGGAGACGTGCACGAGGACGCCGAGCAGCGCGGCCAGCGCGCAGCACATCACGGTGATGAACGCCGCCGCCTTCCAGGTCAGCGAGGCGGTCCAGGCGGGCGGCCGCAGCCGGCGGCGCGTCATGAGCGGCTCGGGTACGGAGACGGGGACGGTACGGCCGAGGACGTACCGGAGGGCGAGGCCGTCGGCGTCCCGGGCGGACCCGTGCGGATGATCTCGTCCCGGGTCGGCAGCATCGCCTCCTGATGGCTGTCGTACGACCAGGAGGTGCGGTACTCGTACCCCGGCAGGTCGGCGGCGGCCCGGACGACGAGGATGCGCCCGGCCAGCTGCACGTTGATGACCGCGTCCTTGTCGTCCATGATCTGCGTCAGCCGGCCCCCGCGGTACACGTAGACCTGCGTGTAGAGCTGGCGCTTCGGGGCCCGCACCGCGACCAGCAGATCCGGCTTCCCGTCACCCGTCAGGTCCGGGTAGTACGCCCTGAGGACCGGGCAGCCGGACGCGCCGGATCCGCCGGGCCCGACCGGCCCGCACGCGTCGAGCCGGTCCACGACGTCGTCGTAGTCCTTGCGGTCCGCGTGCATGCGGGCGCGCACGACGGCCAGCGGGTCGACCTTGCGCAGGTCGCCGCCGGGCACGTCGACCCCCTTGACCACCGCCGTCTCGCCCGCGCCGTAGTCGTCGGCGGGGCGGGTGGCGGGCGGCAGCTTCGGCCACAGGGTCCGCGGGCCCACCGCCGTCGGGGTCGCCCCCGCGCTCTCCAGACCGCCCGCGTCCCCGCAGCCGGTCAGGGCGGCCGCGCCGATCAGGAGCAGCACGGCCGCGGGCACGGTGCGGGCAGCGCTGCCGGGGCGCCTGGACGTCACTGCACTCCTGCCTGTGTCCTCTCGATGGCCGGCCCCTCCTTCGGGCCGCTTCGGATCCTAAGGGGGCGGAAGTCCTTTCTATTCACCCGAAGGAGGCTGCGCACCTCGGGGCGGGCCCGGTCACTGGTCACTGCGCCCGCGCCGCACCGAGGCGTACACGAGCCCGCCGGCCCCGGCCGCCGTCATGGCACCGCCCGCGAGCAGGAAGTACCGGTTGGGCCCCTCGGCGGGCTGGTCGGCGGCGGCCCGCTCCTCGTGCGCCGTCGCTGTCGCCGTCGCTGTCGCCGGCGTCTTCTGCGCGACGGCCACGCCCGCGGGCGCGAGCAGCAGACCACCGGTGACCACGGTGAGGGCGGCACGGCGCAACAGGGCGGGACGCATCAGGGAACTCCGTAAGTCCGGCGGGTCATTTCCTCGCAAATTGAGCGAACGCCCAAACCGTAGAACCAGACCGTCACGACGGCTCGGCGGCTGTGTAACAGCGGGCCCACGCTCTCCGCCCGATGCGATGAAGGCGGCCCGTCGCCTTCTTGCAGTGCGCGGGGCTTGCTGCTCCCATGGTCAGGGGGTGATGGGTATGGGTATGAGCGGAATGCGCGTCGTACCGACCTGGCGGCACGGCCAGGAGCGGCTCCACGTCATCGGGGAGGACGGGCGCCACGTCGCCTGGTACGACAGGGAGGCGGCCCGGGTCACGCTGCTGGGGCCCGACGAGACGGTCTGCGAGGCGGTGCTCGCCACACTCGGCCCGTTCCTCACCGGCCAGGTCACGGTCGGCC
Organism: Streptomyces sp. NPDC059524; assembly: GCF_042749255.1. NCBI lineage: Bacteria > Bacillati > Actinomycetota > Actinomycetes > Kitasatosporales > Streptomycetaceae > Streptomyces > Streptomyces sp. NPDC059524. Next base: position 61,627 of record NZ_JBHYTK010000028.1, read on the forward strand.
CGCCGCCCGTGCCGACCCCCGCCGAGCTGGCCCGGCTCGGCCTCCACCCCGACGACGACCTCGCGCCGAACCGGCCCGGCGAGGCGCTCCTCGTCGACCTCGACCGCGACCCGCCGGCGCACGGCCGCCTCCGCACGGACCCGCGCCGGCACGCGCTGGCCGCGCAGCAGCGGGTGGGGGAGCTGCTCGACCGGTTCGACGGCGCGGGCTGGCGGGTCCTGCACTCCGTGCCGCTGCCCGGCGCCGCCCGCATCCACCACCTGCTCATCGGGCCCGGCGGCCTGTTCGCCCTGCACGTCCTGCCGGCCCGCAGGCGCCGCGTACGGATCGACGACCCGCTGGTCGGGGCGGGCCGCGGCGAGCCGCGGCCGCTGCTGCGCCGGGTCAGGTCGGACGCGTCCCGCGCCACGTTCGCCCTGACGGCCGAGGTCCGCCCGGCGCTGGTCCTGGTCGACCCCGCGGCGGTGGAGACCCCGGTCCCGCCCCGGGACGTCCGCCTCCTGACCGACTCGGAGCTCCCCGCGCTGTCCCGCACGGGTGGACTCCTGAAGCCGGCGGACGTCGAGGCCCTCCACGCCATGGCCCGAGACCGCCATACCTGGCTCCGCCTCTGACCCGCGCCTTTCCTCACCGGCCGGTCCGTCCTGCGACTGCGGCCCCGGTGGGGGCGGGCCGCGCAGTTCCCCGCGCCCCTAGAGGCGAGCGGCTTCGCCGCTCAGCCTCTATCGGGGAAATGCGGCGCGCAGCGC
>NZ_JBHYTK010000029.1:0-12914 GCF_042749255.1 Streptomyces sp. NPDC059524
TCCCCGCGCCCCTGAAATGCAGACGCTTCGCGTCGCATTTCCCCGGCGCGGGGCACTGCGCGACCAGCCCCACCGGGGGAGAGCTAGACGACTGCTCCCGTGCCCCGCACATCCCGTGCCGCGCGCCGTGGAACAGGCGCCGGGGCGCGGGACTCCAGGGTCACCGCAAGGGGCACCGCGGTGAACACGGTCGAGGCCATCCCGACCACGACCCCCGCGATGAGCGCGAGCGAGAAGTCCGCGAGGGAGTCACCCCCGAGCACCGCCAGCGCCGCCAGGACGAACAGCGCCCCCATCCCCGTGTTCACGGTCCGCGGCAGCGTCTGCACCACCGCCTTGTCGGCGGTCCGCTCCAGGCTCGTGCGCGGGTCACGCCGCCGCGCCTCCCGCACCCGGTCGAACACCACCACCGTGTCGTTGACCGAGTACCCGATGACCGTGAGCAGCGCCGCCAGGAAGACGCTGTCGACCGGCTTGCCCAGCCACGCGAACAGGCCGACCACGATCAGCACGTCGTGCGTCATCGCCGCGACGGCGGCCGCCGCGAACGTCCAACGGAACCGGACGCTCAGATACGCCAGTTGCGCGAGCACCGCGATCCCCAGCGCGATCAGCGCCTTCGTGCGCAGCTCGTCGCCGAGGCTCGGGCCGATCATCTCGTCCCGTTCCACGGTGACCTCGCCCCCGTGCCGGGCGAGCGCCTCCTTCACGTCCTGCTGTTCGGCGTCGGACAGTTCCCCGGTGCGTACGGAGATGCCGCCGTCGCCCGACTCCTGCACCACGGCACGCGGGAACCCGGCGTCCGCCACCGCCGTGCGCGCCGTGTCCACGTCGACCGTGCGCGCGGTGCTGTACTCGACCATCCGGCCGCCGGTGAACTCGACGCCGAAGTCCAGCCCCCGTACGAGGATCCCCGCGACCGCGACCACCACGAGCAGTGAGCTGACGCCCAGCCAGCGGCGCCGCCGGCGGACCAGCCGCGGGTCGCGGCGGGCCAGCCAGGCGCGGACCCGGCCGGTCGTCGTCACACCCGTCAGCGAGGGGCGCCGGCGGACGGCTGCGCGGCGCAGCGCGAAGTCGGCGAGCACCCGCGTGACGACGAGCGCCGACACCATCGACGCGACGACACCGATCGACAGGGTCACGCCGAAGCCCTTCACCGGGCCCGTCGCGAGGAAGAACAGCAGGCCCGCCGCGAGCAGCGTCGTGACGTTCGAGTCGACGACCGCGCTCCACGCCTTGCCGAAGCCGCGCGTCACCGACTTGTCCAGCACCGCCGACGACTTCGTGCGCGAGCCCAGATACTCCTCCCGGGCCCGCTCGAAGACGAGGACGTTGGCGTCGACCGCCATCCCGATCGCGAGCACGAACCCGGCGAGCCCGGGCAGCGTCAGCGTGGCGCCCAGAGCGACCAGGGCCGCGTAGGAGATCAGCCCGTACAGGGCGAGGGCGACGGTGGCGAGGGCGCCCAGGAGGCGGTAGACGACCACGATGAAGAGTGCCGTGAGGGCGAGGCCGATCAGGGCCGCGCGTGTCGAGGCCTCGATGGCGTCGGCGCCGAGCGTCGGGCCGACGGTCCGCTGCTCGACCACGTCGACGGGGACCGGGAGCGCACCGCCCTTCACCAGCGCGGCCAGGTCCTGGGCCTGCTGCTGCGTGAAGCCGCCGGTGATCTGGGTGTCGCCGCCCGTGATGCCGGTGCGGCACGGGACGGACGGGTTCATGCCCGGCGCGGACACGATCCGGCCGTCGAGGACGATGGCCACGCGCCGCTCCGGAGAGCCCTGCGGGGCGCAGGCGGCCTCGCCGGTCAGCCGCGCCCACGCGGCCGTCGCGTCCTTGCGGAAGTCCAGGGCGACCGTCCAGCCCGCCATGGTCTGCTGGTCGAGGACGGCCTGGGCGTCGCGCACGCCGTCGCCGCTCAGGGCCGGCTCGCCGAGCCGGAGGTAGCCACCACCGCCGTCGGGGTCGCGCAGAGTGCGCTTGTCGTCCTTCGCGGCCTTGTCGGCGGTGCCGGTCACGGCGTGGACGGTGAGCTGGGCGGTGCGGCCGATCACCTCGGCGGCCTCGCGGGGGTCCTGGACCCCGGGCAGTTCGACGATGATCCGCCGCTCCCCGGACCGGGACAGGGTCGGCTCGGCGACACCGAGCGCGTCGACCCGGCGCCGCAGCACCTCGAGCGCGCGGTCGGTGGCCTCCGCGTCGGCCTTGAGTTTCGTGTCGGGCGCGTCCTTCGTCTCCAGGACGATCTGGGTGCCGCCGCGCAGGTCGAGGCCGAGGCGGGCGGACTGGGTGAGGGCGATGGCGAGGGACGCCGCGATCACCGCGAGGGCGATCAGCGCACGCCACAAGGGCATGCGGGAATGCTTACGGGACATGACTGCTCCACGGCAGGAAGAAGTGAGGCGCGGCGGACCGTGAGGTCAGGCGCGGCCTGGGGTGACGTCACTGCGTGGAGGAGCGGGCGGGGCGCGGGGCCCGGCCGTGTCGTGCGTGTGCCGTGCCGCGTGCGGGACCCGTGCGATCCCGGCCTCGGGGAGCCCCGGCAGCCGGTGCGCCGGGGGTGCGCCGGCCGCGGTCGTGAGCAGCCCCGGCTTGTGGTGCCAGGGCACCTCGGGCGGTGTCCCCCGCGCGACGTGCCCCGACAGCACGGCATGGAACCCGGACCCGTCCGGCCCGTGCCCGTCCCAGGTGAACGCGGCGGCGCTCGCCGCCGACGGTCCCGGGCTCGTGTCGGCGGCAGGTGCCGCGGTACCCGGCACGAGCAGCGCGAAGAGCGACAGCAGCGTGGCGGAGGCGAGCGCGAGGACGACACGGGCACGCGAGGGGCAGCCATGGGCCGCGCGAGCCCCGGGCACCGCTTCGCCCGCACGCGATCGCCGGACCGGGCCGAAGCGGGGGACGGGGGCGTTCGCCGTGCGGCCGGTGCCTGACATGTGCGGGCCGCTCACCGGCCCGCCCGGGTGCGCTTCAGGCAGGCCGGCCGGAGGGCTGACGTTCGGCACGAGGACGGGGACGGGGCGGGTGTCGTCGTGCACCGTCGCCTCCCCGTTCGTCGTCTCGGCCGGTCGTCCGCGGATGTTCCGCTCCGGACAGGCTAGGCGACGGGGAGCGGCGCCGGGAGCCGCGGTCAAGGAGGGCGCGTCGGGGGCCCTTTGAGAACCGGCCCCGGGGGCGGGTGATAGGGATAGCGGTGTTCAGCACCACGCGTGACCGGAAGGAACGACCGCCTTGACCGCCGAAGCCGACGCCCCCGTACTCCTCAGCAACCAGGGGCGGGCCGCCCACATCACGCTCAACCGGCCGCGCGCGCTGAACTCCCTCACGCCCCCGATGATCGACACCGTCGCCACCGCGCTCGACGCCTGGGAGCACGACCCCGCCGTCGAGACCGTCGTGATCACCGGCGCGGGCGAGCGGGGCCTGTGCGCGGGCGCCGACATCCGCCTCTTCCACGACGACGCGCGCAGCGGCGACGGCACCCGCTCCGAGGCGTTCTGGCGCGCCGAGTACCACCTCAACGCCAGGATCGCGCACTACCCGAAGCCGTACGTCGCCGTGATGGACGGGATCGTCATGGGCGGCGGCGTCGGACTCTCCGCCCACGGCAGCGTCCGGATCGTCACCGAGCGGTCGCGGGTCGCCATGCCGGAGGTCGGCATCGGGTTCGTCCCCGACGTCGGCGGGACCCATCTCCTCGCGCACGCCCCCGGCGAACTCGGCACCCATCTGGCGCTGACCGGCGGCTCCCTCGGCGCCGCCGACGCGCTGCTCTGCGGTCTCGCCGACCACTTCGTACCGGCCGCCGCCCTGCCCGGTCTCCTCGGCGAACTCGCGAAGGAGCCCGCCGCCGAGGTCGTGGCCCGCCACGCGCGCCCCGCGCCCGAGGGCGTCCTCGCCGGGCAGCGGCCCTGGATCGACGCCTGCTACGCCGCCGACACCGTCGAGGAGATCGTCGACCGGCTGCACGCGTACGGCGACCCGGTGCCCAAGGAGGCCGCCGAGACGCTGCTCGCCCAGTCGCCCACGTCCCTCAAGGTGACCCTCGCGGCCCTGCGCCGCGCCCGCGCCTTCACCACGCTGGAGCAGGCCCTGGACCAGGAGTACCGGGTGGCCTGCGCGGCCCTCGCCACGCCCGACCTGCCCGAGGGCGTGCGGGCCCGCATCATCGACAAGGACCGGAACCCGCGCTGGTCCCCGGCCCACCTCGCCGAGGTCACCCCCGCCGAGGTGGAGCGTCACTTCGCCCCGCTCGGCGCGCGCGAACTCGGCCTCGGTTAGCCCCGCTCGGCCGCGCTGCGCAGCACACAGAACTCGTTGCCCTCGGGATCGGCGAGGACCGCCCACCCCGAGCCGTCGGGGTCGCGGGGGGGCGCGGGGGGCGTGGGGCCCAGGCCGCGGCTCCCGGCCACCCCGCGGGGCGGGGGGGGTGGGGGGGTTGCGCGTGGTGGGTGGCGCCGCGCCCGAGGAGCCGGTCCACCTCGCGGTCGCGCGTGGTGTCGGGGCGCAGGCACAGATGGACCCGGTTCTTGACGGTCTTGGGCTCCGGCACCTGGTTGAAGTACAGGGCCGGACCCTCCGGCAGCTCGACCCGCGTCTCGCGGGAACCGGGTCCGTCCTCCGGGTCCAGGGCGCCGCCGGTCACCTCGCTCCAGAACCGCGCCAGTTCGTACGCGTCCGCACAGTCGATCGCCACGTTCTGCACCACCGAGATCATGCGCACGATCCTGTCACGGCGCGGGCGGCCGGAAACCGACGGCCCCGCGCGGCCGACACGCGCACCGGTGGACCCGCCCGCCCCAGGGCCGGGATCATGGGGGCGCCGTCGCCCGTACCGGCCCCAGGAGAGGACCCCCGTGCCCCGCGACCACTGGCTCCAGCAGATCCGCCGCCTCGACCCGGAGAAGGACTTCGAGGAGATCTACCGCATCAGCACCGCGCACGAGTTCCCCTGGGACACGATGCAGGCCCTCGGCTTCGCCCTCTACCGCACGTACGCGGTGCCGAGCATCGGCCGACTCCTGCGCGACACCGGCGAGTTCACGGCCCGCACGCAGAAGCGCTACGACGACACCGTGCTGATCCTGGACGCGCCGGGCGAGCACGGCCTCGACTCGCCGCAGGGCCGCGAGGCGATCCGCCGCATGAACCAGATGCACCGCGCCTACGACATCTCGAACGACGACTTCCGGTACGTGCTCGCCACGTTCGTCGTCGTGCCGAAGCGCTGGATGGACGACTACGGCTGGCGGCCCTACTCGCGTCACGAGGTCCGCGCGGCGACCAACTACTACCGGGCCCTCGGCGCCCGCATGAACATCCGCGACATCCCGGAGACCTTCGAGGAGTTCGAGGAGCTCATGGAGGACTACGAGCGCCGGCACTTCACGTTCGACGACGGCGGGCACGCCATCTCCGAGGCGACCCTGGACCTGATGGCCTCCTGGTACCCGGGCCCGCTGGCCCCGCTGATGCGCAAGGCCTCGCTGTGCCTGATGGACGCCCCGCTGCGCGCCGCGTTCGGCTACGCCGACCCGCCGCCCGCGCTGGAGCGCACCGTGCGCGGCGGGATGCGGCTGCGGGGCCGGATCGTGCGGCTGCTGCCGCCGCGCCGCACCCCGCAGTTCGCCCGCCAGAGCTCCAACGTCCGCGGCTACCCGAACGGTTACCGGGTCGCGGAGCTCGGCACCTTCCCCAAGGGGTGCCCCGTGCACGAGCGCGAGGAGCAGGTCTAAGGAGGACACGACCTAGGGGGTCTGGGTGACGAGCCGGCTCGTAGTGACGGCACGGACACCGTCCGGCGCGTTGTCCGCCGTGAGCGTCAGCGGGCCGGACACGGCCGTGCCGGCCGGCGCGTACCCGGCGGGGGCCGCCGTCTCCCGCCAGTAGTACGTGCCGAGGCCCACGGCGCTGGAGCAGATCCCGGTGCCGTCGGTCGTGCAGGTGCCGCCGACCTTCGTGTCGGGCCCTGCGCCCGACGTCTGGAGGCCGGACGCCCCGTTCGTCTCCCGCCACAGTTCGAACTCGGCGCCGGGGAGCGCGAATCCGGTCGCGGCGTCCTTCTTGAGCACGCTCACCCGGCCCACCCGATGGGACGTGCCGGAGCAGTCCGGCAGCTCGCCGAGGAACGGCCGGCTGTGGAACCGAGGCCCGCCGTCGCCGCTCTCGTCTCCGGTGTGCGTGAGCGAACCGGCCGTGAGGAAACGCCCGTCGACATCGGCGGCCGACACCCTGGCCATGGAGTTCTGCTCACCGATCAGCACGCTGCCCTCGATCCGGCCGCTGCCCGTCAGCGTCACGTCGGCGGCGTCCGGGAAGTTCCACAGGAGACGGTCGCGGTGCGCGTCGAGTCCGGCGGCGGCGCCGTCCGTGTGGAGCGTGCGGTGCGCGCCGCGGACGTTGACGAGGATCGTCGCGCCGTCGGGGATCCCGGCGAAGGACAGCTCCGCCGGGCCGTCCTCCTCCCCGGCCAGGTCGAAGTCGACGTCGAACACCTGGAGGCGGGAGCTGCCGTCGCCGGTGAGGGCGATCCGCCCGCCGGGGCCCCGCGTGGCCTTGCCGGTCGCCTCGCGCGGGGTGCCGCCGGGGCGGGCGTAGCAGCGGCTCGCCGCGGTGAACTCGTCGCGCAGCCGCGCGTACGGAGCGACGGCGGCGGCGTCCCGTACGACACTTCGGGCCTCGACCTCGCCGGTGACGGCCCCGGCGTGCCGCACGGCGCCCGTCCCGGCCAGCAGCCGCTGCCCGCCGGCCACGGTCACGTCGCCGCCGGCCGTCAGGAGGCCGGGGCCGGTGCCCGGCGCCCCGAGGACGTAGGAACGGCCCGTGGCGGACCGGTTCATGTCGAAGTCGCCGAGGACGACGGCGGGCCCCTCGGCCCCGGCGGCGCCGCCCCGGACCAGGAAGTCGCCACCGGCGAAGACGGCGACGCCGCTGTCGCGGCCGCCGGGCAGGGGGGCCGCCGAGGCGGCCGGACCGAGAGCGAGGACGGGGAGCGCGCCGGCGAGCACCGCGCAGGCCAGACCCGTCGCGCTCACCCGGGAGCGCCAGGCCGCCCCGCGCGCGGAGAGAACGGTGGAGAGGACAGTCATACGGTCGAGAATCGGCCGCTCCGCGCCGCCGCGGCGGCTGCCACTCCGTGAGGACACGGGAACGGATCAGTGGCCGGCGGACAGGAGCTCAGGGCGCCTTGGGCAGGACGTCGCAGAGCGTGTCCAGGGCGGCCGCGAAGCCGTGGTCCGGGGGAGTGCCGTAGCTGATGACCAATCCGTCGCGCGGCGCCATCGCGCTGTCCGGGTGGCGGTAGGCGTGCAGCCCGTCCAGGGCCAGGCCCGCCCGCCGGGCCGCGCGCAGCGCCGACTCCTCCGTGCCCGGCGGGAGTTCGAGGACGGCGTGCAGTCCGGCGGCGATGCCGCTCACCCGGATGTGCGGGGCACGCTCGGCGAGCGTCCGCACGACGAGGTCGCGGCGGCGCCGGTAGTGCTGCCGCATCCGCCGCAGATGCCGGTCGTAGGCGCCGCACGCCAGGAAGTCGGCGAGGGTCAGCTGGTCGACGACCCCCGACCACATCTCGCGCGGCCCCTTCGCCGCCAGCACCTCCTCGGTCAGCGGGCCCGGCAGCACCATCCAGCCGAGCCGCAGCGCGGGCGACAGGCTCTTGCTGGTCGAGCCGAGGTAGGCGACCCGGTCCGGATCGAGGCCCTGGACGGCGCCGACCGGCTGGCGGTCGTAGCGGAACTCCCCGTCGTAGTCGTCCTCGACGAGCAGTCCGCCGTGCGAGCGCGCCCAGTCGACGACCGCCGCCCGGCGCTCGGGATGCAGCGGACCGCCCGTCGGGAACTGGTGCGCGGGGGTGAGCAGGACGGCCGCGGCACCGCTCGCCGGCAGCTCGTCGACGCGGGCGCCGTGCGCGTCCACCGTCAGCGGGACGGTGCGCGGGCCGGCCCGCTCGGCGAGGCCCCGGTGGAAGGAGAGACCGTAGGACTCCACCGCGAGCGGACCGCGCAGGACGCCGCTCAGCAGCGACAGCGCGTGCGCGAAACCGGAGCAGACCACGATCCGGTCGGGTTCGGTGCGCACCCCGCGCGCCCGGCCCAGGTACTCGGCGAGCGCCTCCCGCAGCTCGGGCCGCCCGCGCGGATCGCCCACCCCGAACGCGTCGTTGGGCGCCGTCGCCAGAGCGCGGCGTGCCGAGGCGGCCCAGGCGGAGCGGGGGAACGAGGAGGCGTCGGGGGAGCTGGGCATCAGGTCGTGCAGGACCCGGGGGCGCTCGGCCCGGCGCGGCCGGTGCGCCGGGGCGGTGCGCGGCGGGGTGCCGCGCGGTGCCACCTGGGTGCCCGAGCCCTGCCGGGCCGACAGCCAGCCCTCCTCGACGAGTTCGGCGTAGGCGGTGGCGACCGTGTTGCGGGCGATGCCCAGGTCGCGGGCGAGCGTGCGGTACGGGGGCAGGCGGGTGCCGGGGGCGAGCCGCCCGGAGCGGACGGCCTCGCGCAGCGCGTGCATGAGCCGGACCCGCAGACTGCCCTCCCCGGACAGTTCCAGATGGAGGTCCGTCCCGGGGACCTCGGGCGCCGCGGGGCGGTCCGCCGCCTCCCTGGTCTCTGTCATGATCACGGACCCTACCGGTCGGTCAGGACTCCAGTTCGGCGAGGAACCGGTGGATCGCGCCGTGCAGGACCTCAGGGTGTTCGAGGTGGACGTCGTGACCGGCGCCGGGGACGCTCAGCGCCCGCACCTGGGGCCGCGCCGTGAGCAGGGTGTCCGCCTCGCCGGGCGCGATGATGCCGTGCTGCCCGAGCACCACGAGGGTCGGACAGGTGACGGCCGACCACTCGGTCCAGAACGACCGCTCGGCGATCTCCGCGAGGGACGCGACCATCACGTCGGCGTCGAACCGCGGCCACCAGCCGCCGTCCCGCTCCTCGAGCCCCCGCGCCCAGCCCTCCCCGACCGGCCCGCCGCCGAGGAACTCCGCGGCCGCCGCGCGGGACAGGAAGGGGATCGGCCAGGACTCCAGCCAGCCGCCGATCTCGGCCTGCACCCCCGTGCCCGGACCGCCCGCGCCCGCCTCGACGAGCACGAGCGCGTACGGCAGGTCCGGGTGCGCGGCGGCGGTGAGCAGCGCCGTGTGGCCGCCGAGCGACTGGCCCACCAGGACCGGCCGCTCCAGGCCCAGGTGCTCCACGACGGCGACGACGTCCGCGACGTACGCGGCCCGGGCGGTGTCCGCCGGACGGCGCTCGCTGGCCCCGTGCCCGCGCTGGTCGACGGCGACCACCCGGTGCCGGGGGCCGAGGGCGTCGGCCAGCGCGTCCCACTCGCCGGAATGTCCCGCCAGGCCGTGCAGCAGGACGACGGGACGGCCTTCGCCGCCCAGGTCCCGGCACACCAGACGCACCCCGTCGCGCACGACGACGCGCTCCGTCCACGATCCGACGCCCCCCATGCGGGCTCCCCCTCGGCTCAGGCCTTCTTGACCACGCTCGACTTGAGCTGCATGGCCCCGAAGCCGTCGATCTTGCAGTCGATGTCGTGGCCGTCCACGGCGTCCGCGACCAGGCGGATGTTACGCACCTTGGTGCCGGCCTTGATCCCCGAGGGGCTGCCCTTGACCTTGAGGGCCTTGACGACGGTCACGGTGTCACCGTCGGCGAGCACGTTGCCCACCGCGTCCTTGACGACGTTCTCGGCGTCGGCGCCGCCGGACGCGGAGTCGCCGGAGGCGGGGGACCACTCGTGGGCGCACTCGGGGCACACGAGCAGGGCGCCCATCTCGTAGGTGTAGGCACTGGAGCACTGGGGGCAGGGCGGAAGCGATTCAGTCACCGGGGGAGTGTAGGTAGACAGTCGCGGAATTGCGAAATTATGCAATTCGTTAGATGGTGAAGCGGTCGTCCCGGCGGGTCCGGGAACGCCGGGAAGTCCGGGAGCTCGCGAAGTTCGGGAAGTTCGGGGAGGGGAGCCACGTGTCGGTTCCGCTGTATCAGGCCAAGGCCGAGTTCTTCCGGATGCTCGGTCACCCCGTGCGGATAAGGGTCCTCGAGCTCCTCCAGGACGGTCCGACACCGGTACGCGACCTGCTCGCCGCCATCGAGGTCGAGCCCGCAGCGCTGTCGCAGCAGCTCGCCGTGCTCCGCCGCTCCGGCATCGTCAGCTCCCGGCGCGAGGGCGCCACCGTCGTGTACGCGCTCGCCGGCGGCGACGTCGCCGACCTGATGCGGGCCGCCCGCCGGATCCTCACCGAGATGCTCGCGGGTCAGGGCGAACTCCTGGCCGAGCTGCAGGAGTCCGAGGTCGGTACCCGATGACACCGACCCGTCGCGCCCGGTCCCTCGTGGACCGGGTCCACCCCCAGCGCGCGCAAACCGCCCCCCTCGCCCTCGAGCGCCCGGTCCCTCGTGGCCCGGGTCACCGCCCTGCTGCCGAACCGCGCCGACCTGGCCGACGTGCGCCGTGACCCGCGCCGCGACCTGCTCGCCGGTCTCACCGTCGCCGTCGTCGCGCTGCCCCTCGCGCTCGGCTTCGGCGTCTCCTCCGGCCTCGGCGCGGAGGCGGGCCTCGCCACCGCCGTCGTCGCGGGCGCCCTCGCCGCCGTCTTCGGCGGATCGAATCTGCAGGTGTCCGGGCCGACCGGCGCCATGACCGTCGTCCTCGTGCCGATCGCCGCCCGCTACGGGCCCGGCGGGGTGCTCACCGTCGGCCTCGTCGCCGGACTGATCCTCGTCGCGCTCGCCGTGGCCCGCGCCGGCAAGTACATGAGCTACGTGCCCGCGCCGGTCGTCGAGGGCTTCACCCTCGGGATCGCGGGCGTCATCGCGCTCCAGCAGGTGCCGAACGCCCTGGGCGTCGCCAAGCCCGAGGGCGACCGCGTCCTCGTCGTGGCCCGGCGCGCCGGCGAGGAGTTCCTGCGCGCGCCGAACTGGACGGCCGTCGCCCTCGCGGCCGGCGTCGCCGTGCTGATGCTCGTCGGCACCCGGCTGCGGCCCACCGTCCCCTTCTCCCTCGTCGCCGTCATCGCCGCCACCCTCGTGGCCCAGCTCGCGCACCTCGACGCGGCCACCCCCATCGGCGAGCTGCCCTCCGGGCTGCCCGCCCCCTCGCTCGGCTTCCTCGACCTCGGCGCGCTCGGCACCCTGCTGCCCTCGGCGCTCGCCGTCGCCGCGCTCGCCGCCCTCGAATCCCTGCTGTCCGCGTCCGTCGCCGACGGCATGACGGTCGGACGGCGGCACGACCCCGACCGGGAACTGTTCGGGCAGGGCCTCGCGAACATCGCGGCGCCCCTGTTCGGCGGCGTCCCCGCGACCGGCGCCATCGCCCGCACCGCCGTCAACGTCCGCACCGGCGCCGGATCACGGCTCGCCGCGCTCACCCACGCCGCCGTCCTCGCCGTGATCGTCTTCGCGGCGGCGCCGCTCGTCTCGAAGATCCCGCTCGCGGCGCTCGCCGGTGTGCTGCTCGCCACCGCGATCCGCATGGTCGAGGTCGGCTCCCTGCGCGCCATGGCCCGGGCCACCCGCTCCGACGCCCTGATCCTCGTCCTGACCGCTGTCGCCACCCTCGCCCTCGACCTCGTCCACGCGGTCCTCATCGGGCTCGCCGTCGCCGGACTGCTCGCCCTGCGCGCCATCGCGGGCCAGGCCAGGCTCGACGAGGTACCGCTCGACCGGGGCGACCACAGCGCCGAGGAACACGCGCTGCTGGCCGAGCACATCGTGGCGTACCGGATCGACGGGCCGCTGTTCTTCGCCGCCGCCCACCGCTTCCTGCTGGAGCTCGCCGAGGTCGCCGACGTGCGCGTCGTCGTCCTGCGCATGAGCCGGGTGACCACCATGGACGCGACCGGCGCGCTCGTCCTCAAGGACGCCGTCGAGAAGCTCGGCAGACGCGGCATCACCGTCCTCGCCTCCGGCATCAGACCCGGACACCGCCGCGTCCTGGAGTCCGTCGGCGCGCTGCCCCTGCTCCTGGGCGACGGCCACGAGTACGCGACGACGCCCGAGGCGATCGCCGCCGCCCGCGCCCACCTGGAGCACACCGGCGTCCTGCCCGGCCCGCGCGCGGCCGCCGTCGGCGAGGGGACGGCCCGATGAGTACCGGACCGGGCGCGACACCGCGCATGGTCGAGGTCTCCGGCGCGGAGGCCCTGTGGCTCCTCGAAGGCAGCAGCCGGGGACGCCTCGTCTACGTACGCCGGGACCAGGCCGTCGTCCGGCCCGCCCGGCACCTGTGGGGCACCGGTCGGCTGCTCGTGCGCGCGCCCGCCGCCGTCGGCGTCCTGCCCGGCGCCGTCTCGTACCACGTCGACGAGGTCGACGAGCGGACCGGAGAGGGCTGGACCGTCACCGTGACCGGCCCCGTCGACACCGTCACCGAGCCCCACGAGGCCGCCCACTACCGGCGCGTCCTGCCCGGCTGGGCGCACGGACCGCACGACGCGGTGCTCCGCGTCCGCCCGCAGACCGTCACCGGATTCCGGCTCACGGCCCCCGGAGCCGCCCGGTGAACACGCCGAACCGGTCCATGCCGCTGCGCCACGCCCTCACCGTGCCCGCCGAGGGCTCCGCCGTACGCCTCGCCCGCGAGACCGCGCAGATGGTCCTCGCCGAATGGGGCGTCAACCCGGGCCACCCGGCCGTCGACCCCGCCCTGCTGATACTCAGCGAGCTCGTCACCAACAGCGTCCGGCACGCCGCGGCCCTCGCGCCGACCGTCACGGTCGTCTTCGCGGGCGGCGCCGACTGCCTCGCGTTCGGCGTCCACGACCGGCACCCCGACCGGCCCTCGCTGCACGAGGCCGCCGCCGGGGCACCCCCCCCGCCGCCCCGGCCGCTCCACGCTGGGTCCGGCGGCTCCGGGGCGGCCCGCCCGGCGGGGCGCGCGCGGGCGCCGCCGCGCGCGGACAGAGCGGGGTATGACCC
>NZ_JBHYTK010000029.1:12924-61766 GCF_042749255.1 Streptomyces sp. NPDC059524
CCGCGGCCCCCCCGCCCGGGGGGGGGGGGGGGGGGGCGGGGGGGGGGCGGGGGGCGCCCCCCCCCCCCCCGCCCCCCCCCCCCCCCCCCCCCCCCGGCCCCCCCGGGCGGACCCCGGGGGCGCGGCCTGGGCACCGTCATGGAGCTGACCCATGGACTGGGCGGCAGCGCCGTCGTCCGCGGCGACGCGGACGGTCAGGGCAAGAGCATCTGGATCACCCTGCCCCTGTGACGCGACGCGCGCACCGGGGCCCGCCGTCGCGGCGGCGTACGAAAGGCAGTGGACGAGGACCATGACCATCGAATGGCGTTACCGCATCGAGCAGGACCTGGGCATCCTCTCCGTGTCCGGACACCTCGGCCCGGAGGCCGCCCACCGGTTCACCGGCGCCGTCGGCTGGGTCGTGGCACGCGGCTCCGGGCCCGTCGTCGTCGACCTGACGGAGCTGCGCGGCTGGTCCACCGAGGGGCAGCTGGCCATCGTCGCGGCCGCCCGCCGGCTCGCCGACTGCGGCCGGGCCATGGAGCTCGCGGCGATCCCGGCGGACGGCTCCCTCGTCCCGAGCGGCGACTGCCCCGCCATTCCCGTGCACTGCGACCTGCCCGCCGCGCTCGCCGCGCACGCGCCCCGCGACGGCGGCGCCGACGAGCCGCACGAGTGGCGCACCGAGGGCTGGGCCGGCTGACGCGCCCCGAGGCACCGGGGGGCCGGTCCACGCGGCCGCCGCGACGCGCGAAGATAGGCCCATGGTGACGATTTCTGGGCGCGGGGACCACGGCAGCCGGGGGCGCCGGCGATGAGCACACCCCTGTACCAACTCAAGGCCGAGTTCTTCAAGACGCTCGGCCACCCGGCACGCATCCGGGTCCTCGAGCTGCTGAGCGAGCGCGAGCACGCGGTCGCCGAGATGCTCCCCGAGGTGGGCATCGAGCCCGCCCACCTCTCCCAGCAGCTCGCGGTGCTGCGCCGGGCGAACCTCGTGGTGACCCGCAAGGAGGGCTCGAACGTCTACTACTCCCTGACCAGCCCTCACGTGGCCGAACTGCTCCGGGTCGCCCGCACCATCCTCTCCGGCGTCCTCAGCAACCAGGCCGAGCTGCTCGCCGACCTGCGCTCGTCACCGGGCGAGCGGGGACGGTCCGCCTAGCCGGACGCGTCCCCGGCGCCGGCGGCTCAGGAGGGGTCGCCGAGCCCCGCCGCCACGGCGGTCAGCCGGCCCGTCGCGTGCGCCACCCCGAGCCCGTCCATGTAGTCACGCACGTGGACGATCAGGCCGTCGCGGACCCGGATCACGAGCAGACCGGGGAAGTCGAAGGACCGGCCGGTCGTGGCGAAGGCCCCCGAGACGATCTGCTCGACGACGAGCACCTCCCCGTCGGCACCCTCGTGCACGGCGACCTCCCGGATCTCCCGCGGCCGGGCCGGGCTCGCACCCCAGGCCGCCCGGTAGCCCGCGCGAACTTCCTCGCGTCCCTCGTAGCGCTCGGGCATACCGGGGAAGAGGAACGGGAACTCGTGGACGGCGTCGACCGCGTACAGGTCGGCGAGGTCGTCCGCGGAAAGGTCGAGCATGGCCTGCCGGTAGCGGGCCAGGACCTCACGAGGGCCGGGAGCGGACGGGCTGGTGTCGGGCATGACGTGGAACTCCCTTTCAAGGGCGGGGAACGACGGTCGGGAACTCAAGCGGCGGTGACGCGAGGGACGGGGGCCACGTCCGTGAACGCGCCGTCGACCAGGACCGGTACGACCGGCGCCGTGTCGGCCTCCGTCGCGATCTCCACGTCCTCGCGGAACCCGTAGCCGTACAGCTCGTGCGCGGACGGGCAGTCGGCGACCGCCGCGCGGACGTCGGGGGTGCGGAGGAAGGCGTCCCGGGCCCGGACCGCGGACGGGGCCGGGCGGACGGCGTCGAGCGCGGCGACGGTGGCGCCCGCGCCGAGCAGATCCTCCTCGGCGAGCCGGAGCGTGCCGTCGGCCGCGCGCTCGCCGGCCGCGATCACCGCGACCGGCCGCTCCGGAGTGCCGAGGCCCTCGGCGGTCAGCCGGCGGCCGACCGCCGACGCGTTGCGCAGGCACGACGCGACCACGAGGGTCCCGGGAGCGGCGGCGGCCGCGACGGTCGAGCCGTTGGGGGACGGGAGCACGAGCCGCGGGGTGAAGGGTGCGCGGCGCAGTGACGCGGGGGACAGCGACCACGGGGTGCCGGGGCCGAGCGCGCTCCGCCCGACGGCCAGGCGGGCCCCGACCCGCTCCGCGAACTCCGCCGCGCCCGCGTCCCGCCACCGGTAGGGGTACGCGCGGGTCCCCGCCGCCACGGCGACGGTCACCGCCGTCGTGAACGACAGCACGTCGACGACGACCAGGCAGGCGACGCGCGGGGCGAGGCGGGCCGCGCCGTCCGGGCCCCACGCGACGTACACGCCGTACCCGGCCGGTTCGGACTCAGCGGGCATGGCGGGGGTGATTGCGGGCCGTGCGCTCGTTGCCCCTGCGGTAGTTGCCGGTCCAGCGGGCCATCACGAGCTGCGGATCCCCGCTCTCGGCCTCGCGCACGAATTGCGCGGCCCGGTCCCCGCGCAGCACGGTCGCCGTGCGGTGGTGGTGCGTGATGCGTACGGTGCCGTCGGCCCGTTCCTCGTACGCGAAACCCTGCGGTGCGGGCATGCCTCGGGACCCCCCTTGTCGCGGAGTTCCATGGTGCCGGGCCCGTGCGCGGGGCGCGAGCCGTTATCCGGTGCGCGGGGAGGAGGGGACGATCAGGGCGTCGACGGCCAGGGCGCCCGTCGCCGCCACGCGGACCGGGTTGAGCTCGATCTCGGCGAGTTCGGGGCGGGCCGCGAGCAGCCGGGATACCGTGACGATCACCTCGGCGAGCGCCGTGACGTCGAGAGGCGGCGCGCCGCGCCACCCGTCGAGCAGCGGAGCGACGCGCAGCCGCCGCAGCATGGCCCGCGCCGTCGCCGCCGTGCACGGGGCCAGTTCGAGCGCCAGATCCGGGTCGAGCTCGGCCCGGACTCCACCCGCACCCACGACCACGACGGGTCCGAACGACGGATCCCGCCGCGCGGCCACGAGCAGCTCCACCACTCCGGGGCGCCGGTCCATCTCCTCCACGACGAACCGGTGCGGGCCCAGCCGTTCCACCATGTCGGCGTGGGCGGCGGCGAGTTCGTCCGCGGTGCGCAGCCCGAGGACGACACCCTGCTGCTCCGTCTTGTGCTCCAGCCAGTCCGCCTTGAGGACGAACGGCGCGGTGAGGCCGGCGACGAGCGGGCGCGGGTCCGTGACTCCCGGGGCCAGTACGACGGCCCGGGGAAAGGCCACCCCGGCGGCGCGCAGCAGTTCACGAGCCGCCCCGTACCCGCGGCCGCCGGCGCCGGCCGTCACGTCCACGCCCGCCGGTTCCGTACGCGGCGCGCGGCGCAGCGGCTCTTCTGCCAGGCGCCCTGCCGTCGCCACCGCCCGGAGCGCCCCCTCGACGTCCCGGTACGTGGGCACGCCCGCGTCCCGCAACTCCCCGACGGTGTCCGTGTCTTCGGCCATCGAGTGCACCACGACCGGCACCCGGTGCTCGGCGGCCACGGCGCCGAGTTCGCGTGCGGCGGCGGACTCCGCCGGCTGCTGCGCGGGGATGTCCCGGCCGTAACTGCCGAAGTAGCCGCTGAGGACGACGGCGTCCGCGACGCCGGCCGCGGCGGCCGCCGTCACCGCGGAGGCGTACGTGGTGAGGTCCTGCTCGCCGGCGCCCGCGAGGTCCACCGGGTTGGTGACGGCGGCCTGGGGCGGCAGGCGCCGGGCCAGGTGGTGCCTCAGCGCCGGAGGGAAGGGGGCCACGTCGAGGCCGAGCCGGGCCGCCGTGTCCGCCGCGACCGCGGCCTGACCGCCGCTGTCCGCCACGATCGCGACGCGCGGCCCGCGCACCGGCCCGGAGCGCATCAACAGCTGTGCGGTGTCCGCGAGTTGGGCCGGGGTGTCGACGCGGACCGCGCCCACCGCGCGGCACGCGGCGTCCACGACGTCGACGCCGGAGGTCATCGAGCCGGTGTGGGACAGGGCCGTGCGTCGCGCGGCGCCGCTGGCGCCCACGGTGAGGACCAGGACGTGCTTGCCCGCGCGCCGCAGCCGGTCGAGCGTGCCGAGCAGCCGCTCGCCGTCCCCGAAGCTCTCCAGGTAGAGGGCGACGACCCGGGTGGCCGCGTGGTCGGCGAGGTCGTCGAGGACCTCCGCCGCCGTCACGTCGAGCTGACTGCCGACGGACACGAACCGGGACACCCCGATCCGCGCCGACGCCGCCGCCCCGGCGATCTCCAGGCCCAGTTGCCCGCTCTGCGACACCACCGCGAGGCCGCCCGGCGTGAACGAGCCCCACGCCAGGCACAGTTCGGCCGCCGCGTCGTACACGCCCAGGCAGTTGGGTCCGAGCAGTCGGGTCGACGGCCCGGCCGCGACCGTCGCTGCCAGGCCCGCCTCGTCCGGGACGCCCGCGGTGATCGCGAGCAGGCCCGGCACCCCGAGGCCGGTGGCCCGCGCGACGCCGTCGGCCAGCGCCGCCGCCGGGACCGCGAAGGCGACCAGCTCGGGCACCTCGGGCAGGGCGTCCAGGTCGCGGTGACAGGGGCGGCCGAGCACCTCGCCGCCCCGCGCGTTCACGAGGTGCACCCGCCGCCGGCGCCGGCCCGTGAGCGCCCCGCGGGCCAGCCAGTGCCCCCACTTCCCGGGCCGGTCGCTCGCGCCCACGACCGCCACGGAGCGCGGGTCGCGGAACACGCCGAGGCCGCTCACGGCTTCGCGAGGGCACGGGAGACGATGAGCCGCTGGATGTCCGAGGTGCCCTCCTCGATCTCCTCCAGCTTGGCGTCCCGCATCCACTTCTCGGCCAGGTACTCCTGCGCGTACCCCCAGCCGCCCAGCGTCTGCACCGCCGCCCACGTGGCGAACATCGCGCTCTCGGAGCCGACCAGCTTCGCCGTCGCCGCCTCGGCGGTCACCCGCAGCCCCGCGTCGAAGAGCCGCGCCGCCCGCATCGTCGCCAGATGGGCGCCGTCCGTGCGGACCGCCATGTCGGCGAGCCGGAACGCGACCGCCTGGTGCTCGATGATCGGCACCCCGAACTGCTCCCGCTCCCGCGCGTACTCCACGGCCAGGTCGAGCGCGGCCCGGCACAGGCCCGTGCAGGACGCGCCGATCAGGACGCGGGAGGCGTCGAAGGTGCGCATCAGGCCCGAGAAGCCCTCGCCCTCCGCGCCGAGCCGGTCCGCGACCGGTACGACGACCTCGTCGAGGAACACCTCGGCGTTGACGATCGCCCGCTGCCCCATCTTGCGCATCGGCCTGCCCACGGTGACCCCGGGCGCGTCCCGCTCCACGATGAACGCCGTCACACCCCGCGACCGCAGCGCCGGGTCCACCGTCGCGAACACCACGAACCGCTCCGCGTAAGGGGCGTTGGAGATCCACGTCTTCTGCCCGCTGAGCACGTAGTGGTCGTCCTTGCGGACGGCGCGGGTGCGGATGCCCGCCGCGTCCGAGCCGCGGTCGGGCTCGGTGACGGCGAGCGCGGTGAGCGGCGGCGCGTCCGTCGTCAGCGGGCGCAGCCAGCGCTCCTTCTGTTCCTCGGTGCCCAGTTCGAGGACCGGGGCGGCGAAGAACCCGCTGGAGGTCAGCAGGTTGCCGATGCCGATGTCGCCGTGGCACAGCTCCTGCTGGACGAGCGCCTGCGTCACCAGGTCGGTCACGCCGCCACCCCCGTACACGGCGGGGATCATGAAGGAACTCAGGCCGGTCTCCGCGGCCTTCGCCCACAGGTCGAGCGGGGAGACGGTCTGCGCGTCGTCCACCTCGCGGGCGCGCGGCCGGATCTCGGCGGCGGCGAAGTCGCGGGCGAGCCGCACCAGATCGCGCTGTTCGGGGGAGAGGTCGGGTGCGTCACGGACGGTGTACGGCATGGAGCGGCTCCCTGGTCGAGAGAAGACGGAAGAGGGGTTCGGGCGGCGTCAGTTGGGGACGGCCGGCTGCGCGGGCTCCCGCTCCTGTTCGGGGACGGGCGCCCCGGCCTTGAGGGCGAAGAACGCGGGGGAGACGCGCGCGTAGGCCCACATCAGGAGCAGACCGAGCAGGAGCGTGCCCGCGCCGATCACGAAGACGCCGCCGATGTGCCAGTGCGGGGGCACGGGCAGGGTCCACGACGTGTAGCTGTTCACCGGGTCCCAGTCGTTCTTCAGGCTCCACACGCCGGCGGCGACGAGCATCAGGCCGCCGAGCCCGGGCAGCACGAGCCGCAGCCACAGGTCACCGGCGCCGGACCGCCACCGGTCCCGGTGCGCCCAGGCGGAGGTGATGCCGGTGAGCCCGTAGTAGAAGGCGATCATGAGGCCGCAGGAGGAGACGGCGTCGCCGATGACCAGGCCGTCGCTCAGGAAGTTCATGACGACGTAGGCGAGCGCGCCCGCCACGCCGGTCGCGATCGTCGCGAACTGCGGGATCCTGTACCGCGGGTGGACCTGGGCGAAGACGCGCGGTGCGGCGCCGCGGTCACCCATGGCGAGCATCGTGCGGCCGAGCGCGAGGACGGTCGTCTCGGTGGAGGCGGCGGCGGACGACAGCACCATCAGGACGAGCAGGTGCCACAGGAACGAGCCGAGTCCGCTGTCGCCGAAGACGGAGTGGCCGATCGCGGAGAACACGTCGCCGAAGTTGTCCGGGTTGCCGAGCCCGACACCGCTCGTGCCGATGCCCGCGAACGCCAGCGTCGCGACGGTCGCCACGAGATACAGCCCGAGCAGCATCACCGTGGAGGCGATCGCGGCACGGCCGGGCGTGCGGTGCCGGTCCGCGGTCTCCTCGTTGACGGTGACGGCGGTCTCCCAGCCCCAGTAGATGAACAGCATCAGGACGAGGCCGCTCACGAAGGCGCTCGGGGAGGCGATCTCGAACGGGTTGAGCCAGGACAGGCTGGGCCGGTGCGCTCCGGGCCCCGCGTTCCCGCTGTAGACGCGGACGAGCGCGACGACGGAGAAGACGGCGAGCATGCCGAACTCGAGGAAGAGCAGGACCCGTTGGACGGCCGCCGCGACCTCGATGCCGCGGTAGCACACGGCCGTCATCAGGCCGATCCAGCCGAGGCCCACGAGCAGCACCCAGGGGCTCGACGCGTCGGCGCCGATGCCGCGGGCGCCGACGAGGATGAACACGTACTGGCCGGCGACCTGCGCGAGGCTCGCCATCACCAGGACGAACGAGCTGATGATCGCCCAGCCGCCGAAGAAGCCGGCGCGCGGGCCGAGCACGCGGGTGGCCCAGGTGAAGATGGTCCCGCAGTCGGGCTCCTGGCGGTTGAGCGCCGCGTAGCCGAAGGAGACGAACAGGATCGGCACGAAGGCCAGGAGCACGATCGAGGGGGCCTGGAAGCCGACGAACGCCACGATGAAGGCGAGGGTGGCGGCGAGGCTGTAGGCGGGGGCGGCCGAGGCCACCGAGAGGATGAGGCTCGCGGTCAGGCCGAGCGCGCCGGCCCGCAGGCCGCGGCCCGACGACGAGCTCGTCGTGGGCGGAGTGGTTGCCATGGTCGAACCCCCTGTCCGGGGTAGATGTCCGGGTGGCTTGCGCGGTGTTTCTCCGGAGGACGCATCGCAAGACTGATGCGTGGGTCAATGATGCTGAAGCGGTCGGGCCTGTCAAGGCTTCCGGACAAGCTCCATCGCAACGATTGACGGATCGTTCAGTCTTGCTCCATGCTCGGTCGGCATGTGGGAACAGAGCGAATGGGACCTCGTCGAGACCGAGGTCGTCGTCGTGGGCGGTGGCTACGCGGGACTCGCCGCCGCCCTCCAACTGCACGACCACGGCGTGGACTTCGTCCTCGTCGAGGCATCCGACCGGGTCGGCGGCCGCGTCCTCACCGAGACCCTAGACAGTGGCACCGGCGGCGCGGCGGTCACCGTCGACCACGGCGGCCAGTGGGTCGGCCCGACCCAGACCCGGCTGCGCGCCCTCGCCGACCGCTTCGGCTGCGCCACCTTCCCCACCTGGGAGACCGGCAAGCACATCGAGGTGTGGCACGACGGCACCGGCGTGCCCTACCTGGGCGCGGCCCCCGCCGACGGCCCCGGCATCGCCGACTACCACCGCGTCACCGAGCTCCTCGACGCGCTCGCCCTGACCGTCGACACCGCCGAACCCTGGCGCACGCCGCGCTGCGCCGAATGGGACGCGCAGACCGCCGAGTCGTTCTTCCGCGCGCAGACCTCCGACCCCGACGCCCTGCGCCGGCTCGCCCTCGCCGTCCAGGGCGTGTGGTGCGCGGAACCGTACGAGATCTCCCTGTTCCACGTGCTCTTCTACATCGCCGCCGCGGGCGGCTACGAGCAGCTGATGGAGACCCGCGACTGCGCCCAGGACAGCCGCTTCGTCACCGGCGCCGCCGGACCCGCCCGCGCCGTCGCCGAACTGCTCGGCGACCGCGTCCGGCTCGGCACCCGCGCCCTGTCCGTCGAGCACGACGCGGACGGCGTGCGCGTCCACACCGCCGGCACGGTGTACGAGGCCCGCCGCGCCGTCATCGCCCTGCCGCCCCCGGCCGTCCGCACCCTGCGCTTCACCCCCGAACTCCCCGCGGCCCGCGACGGCTGGCTCGCCCACAGCCTCATGGGCCGCGTCGCCAAGATCCACGCCGTGTACGAGACACCCTTCTGGCGCGACGCGGGCCTGTCCGGCATCGCCACGCTCTACGACGACGGGCCCCTCGGCGTCGTGTTCGACAACTCCCCGCACAACTCCCCGCACGACGCCGCGCACGGCGTCCTCGTCGGCTTCGTCTACGGCGACCGCCTCTCCGCCTGGAGCGACCTCGACGCCGCCGCCCGCCGGGACGCGGCCCTCGCGAGCCTCGGCTCCGTGGTCGGCGAACGCGCAGCGCGGCCGCTCCGCTACACGGAGAAGATCTGGTCCGAGGACCCGTACGCCCGCGGCGGGTACGAGGCGTACGTGACCCCCGGCGGCTGGACCGGGTACGGGCGCACCGGCTGGCGCACCTCCACCGGAACGCTGCACTGGGCCGGAACGGAGACGGCTAGTGTGTGGAACGGCTACATCGACGGCGCCCTGTCGTCGGGCCGGCGCGCCGCCGACGAGGTGGTGGCCGCACTCCAGGCATCTGTGGCGGAAGGCTGAACGGACCCAGCGCGATGACGTCGATCCAGGACCGGGCCCGTGAGGTGGTCCTCGCCGCCCCCATGAGCCAGCGGGAGTTCGCCGACCGGGTCGGCATGGACCCGACCGCGCTCTCCAAGGCGCTGCGCGGCACCCGCCGGCTGCGGGACGCCGAGATCGCCGCCATCGCGCAGGTCGGCAAGGTCTCCCAGCGCTATCTGCGCACCGGCGAGGGACGCCCGCCCGCCCCGCCGCGCGGGGAGGCGGGCGCGCCGGCCGCGCGCCGCAGGGCCGACGCCGTCGAGCCCGACGTGCGCCGGGCGCAGATCCTGGAGGCGACCGCCCGGCTCATCGCCCGGCGCGGCTTCCACAAGGTCCGGGTCGCCGACATCGCCCGCGCCTGCGGCACCAGCACCGGCACCGTGCACTACCACTTCCCGACCAAGGACGCGGCGCTGCGGGCCGCCCTCGTCTTCTACGCGGACCGCTTCCACACCCGCCTGGAGGCTGAGTTCGCAACGGCCGGCAGCACCGTCGAGAAGCTGCGGCGCCTCATCGACGTACAGCTGACGACGACCGACGAGGACATCGACGAGTGGTCGGTGTGGGTCCAGTCCTGGAACGAGGCGATCCTGGACCCGACCCTGCGGGCCGGTCAGCGGGACGTGTACGCGCGCTGGCGCCGGATCGTCGTCGACCTCGTCCGCACCTGTCAGGCGGAGGGCATGGCGGCGGGCGCGGACGCCGACGCCCTCGCCGCCCGCTTCACCGGCCTGGTCGACGGTCTCGCCATCCAAGTCCTCGCCGGTACGGGCGACATGGACGCGGCCCGCATGCGCGAACTCCTCCTCGACGCCTTCGAACCGCACATCACCCTGCGCTGAACCGGCCCGCCCGTCAGCCCTTCTCCGGGCGGCCGCCCAGGTGTTCCGTCTCGCCGCCGAACGGCAGCACGAGCACCCGGTGCGCGAGCAGCCACTCCCCGTCGACCCGGCGGAAGCGGTCCTCGTAGTGGCCCACGTTCGACGGCAGCCGGGTCGGCACCATCGTGCCCTGCGTGTACCCGTCGACGCGGTACGTCGCGAAGTACGTGGTCGCCGACGCGCTGTCGGGGGAGTCGACGGTCACCAGGACGTTCGTGCACAGCCGGCGCGAGAGCCGGTCGGCGGGACGCCCGCCGAAGTACGCCCGCAGCGCCTCCCGGCCCTCCACGCGCCGCCCGTCGTAGGGCCACTCCCACACACCGTCCTCGGTGAACAGCTCGGCGACCGTGGAGGGTTCACCGAGATCGAGACGGCGTACGAGGTCGAGCACGAGGCGCTCGCAGGCGCGCTCGGCGAGCAGCCGGGCCAGGGGTTCGAGTGCGTCGGTGCCGGACGCTGCTGAGTTGGACATGATCCTTTTCTATCAGCCTTCCACGCAAGGGAGTTGAGGGCCCCTGGGCCGCGCGAACCCCTGACGCTCACGCCTACCGGGCGGTAATGTTCGGGCCCGGCCCGGTCGCGACCAGGGGGAGCGGTATGGACACGGTCACGCGTTTCGATCCCGTCGTCGAGCACGAGCGGACCCGCGCGGCGCTCACCGGTGTGCTCGCCCGCGTCGTCTCCGCCGTGCGGGACGCCCCCGACCCGGACGCCTCCTCGGGCCTGCCCGGCTGGACCGTCGGCGACGTCGGCGCGCACCTCGCGGCCGTGTACCTGGCCTGTGGCGCCGCCTTCACCGGCGAGGAGATCCCCTGGGACGCCGTGCTGCCCGGCGACGAGGCCGGCGACGCCCCGCTCATCGACCGCATCAGCGCGTTGAACGCCCGCGCCGTCGCGCTGCTCGACCCCGCCGAGCGGGCCGGCCTCGCCGATCTGCTGGCGCGGCGCGGCGCCGAGTTCCTGAGCGCCACCGAGGGGCTCGCCCCGGACACGCCGGTCGCCGCGCCCTGGTACGGGGAGGGCGTCACGTTCCCGCTCTCGGCCGTCACCGGACTGATGCTCAGCGAGAGCCTCGTACACGGGCTCGACCTCACACGCGGCACCGGCGCCCGGTGGCCCGTCGCCCCGCACGAAGCCGCCCTCGTGCTCGGGCAGTTCATGCCGACGGTGATGCCGATGGCGGTGGACGCGGCGAAGGCGCGCGGCGTGCGCATCGCCTTCGACCTCGCGCTCAAGGGCGGCCCCCGGCTCGCCGTCGTCGTCGAGGACGGCAGCGCGACAGTCGTCCGGGACGCGCCGCCGCGCCGCTACGACTGCCGGATCACGGCCGACCCCGTCACGTTCCTCCTCGTCTCGTTCCGGCGCGTCCCGATCTGGAAGGCGGTGGCCACGGGCCGCATGCGAGCAGGCGGCCGCCGCCCCTGGCTCGCCACCCGCCTCGGCGACCTCATCGGCACGCCGTAGCGCGTGCCGCGCGGTTCGGCCGGGTGGGTGACGGGCGGCGCCGCCCATTACGCGGCCGATCGCGACCGGGCGTGCCGACGCTGATCGGCCCGGGGCGGAGGGGGTGCCGCCGGGCGGCTTCGGTGTGCCGGGCGGGCCGGTCTCCACGGGTGGACCGGTCGGCGTCGTCGCAGCGTGGTACCCCGTAGGCGGACTGCGGAGGCGTGATGCTGGGCGGCTTCGGCATGGTGTCGTGCCCCGCGTCGGCGGGCGGCGGTGGGGTGACATCGGGCGGCTTCGGTGTGCCGGGAGCACCGGGCCGCTGGGCGGACTTGGAGGTCGCACCTGACCGTCCGGACCCATCACGGGGGACCGGCCGGCTCCGGCGCGGTGTGGTGCAGCGTGCCGCCGGGCGGGGGGACGGGTGGCGTCAGCCCCCGGAGCTCCCGTGTGCGGCCCCGCACGGTGGATCCAGGCGGAGTCGTCGGCGCTGCCGCATCCGCCGGATCGCCGCGGCGCGTCCCGGCTCGGGGAGCGAGGAGCGTCGCGGGCCCGGCGGCTTCAGGGCGTCGAAGAACGTCGCGATCGGCCTGGGCAGCGGTCGCCCGGGCGCGTGCCGGAGCGAGGCGGGTCAGGCGTCGAGGATCGCGTTCGCCGCCGCGTCGGCCGCCGTCGGGTCCGCCGCCGCGATCGCGTCGAGGAGCGCGCGGTGGGCCTCGCTCGTCGAGTGGCGCATGTCGTCCGCCAGGACCGTGTCGCGCAGGGCCGTGCTCAGATGCCCGTAGAGGTCCACCAGGAGGGGGTTGTGGCCGGCTCGTGCGACGCACAGGTGGAAATCGATGTCGGCGTCGACGAACTCCTTCAACTCCCCGGCGTCGAAGTGCTGTTGGCGTCGCTCGGTGATCTCGCGCAGCTCCTTCACGTCCTCCTCGGTGCGGCGCCGCGCCGCGAGCCGCGCCGCCACCAGATCGAGGCCCCGGCGCACCTCCTCCACGTCCCGGTCGGCGGCGTCCGCGAGCATGCGGCCGAGCGCCACCGCGGACTCGTCCGCCGCCGTGACGTAGGTGCCGTCGCCCTGCCGGGTCGCGAGGAGCCCGGTGTGCACGAGCGCGCGCACCGCCTCGCGGACCGAGAGCCGGCTCACCCCGAGCGTCTGGGCCAGTGAGCTCTCCGAGGGGATCTTCTCGCCGACCTGCCAGCGGCCGCTGGTGATCTCCTGCCGCAGCTCGGTGATCACCACGTCCACCAAGGACTTGCGTCCCACGCTCTTCATGTCTGCCCGCCTGTCGTGATCTCCGGCGCCGGGGCGCCTCAGGTGATTATGCGTCCTGCCCCCGTCCACGCTCCGGACGGTCCCCGTGTCCACGTTCCGAACAGTGCCTGCGAAACCTCTTCACCAAACATCAGACATCTGATAACTCTATCCGTCACCTCGGCAACCCCGCGAAGACAACCGGGAGATGACTGGATGGAGCGGTACCACCACCTGCGGATCGAAGGCGTGCGTCCCCTCGGGGAAACCGCCCGTGACCTGGTGATACATAACGGACGCTTCGTCCGGGACACCACCGCAGGCGTGATCGAAGAGGTGCTCGACGGTGGCGGGATGCTTGCGCTCCCCGCCCCGGTCGACGCCCACATACACCCCGACAAGACCACCTGGGGCGGCCCCTGGCTCAGCCGCGAACCCGCCGAGTCGCTCGCCGGGCTCATCGCCTACGACGCCTCGGTCCGCGCGGACATGGCCCCGGTCGCCGAACGCGCGGGCGCCCTGCTCGACCACGCGATCGCCCACGGCACCCGCGCGATGCGCGCCCACGCCGACGTCGCACCGCAGTACGGGCTCGACAACGTGCGCGGACTGCGCGCCGCCGCCGACGCCCGCGCCCACCTCCTCGACGTGCAGATCGTCGCGTTCCCGCAGCTCGGCGTCCTGACGGCCCCCGGCACCGACGTCCTCCTGGAGAAGGCCCTGGACGAGGGCGCCGACCTCGTCGGCGGACTGGACCCCGTCGGCGTCGACGGCGACCGCGACGGCCAGCTCGACCTCCTCTTCGGCCTCGCCGAGCGCCGCGGCGTCGAACTGGACATCCACCTCCACGACGGCGGCGCCTCGGGCCTCGACCAGATCACCGAGATCGCCCGCCGCACCACCGCCCTAGGCCTCGCCGGACGCGTCACGGTCAGC
Organism: Streptomyces sp. NPDC059524; assembly: GCF_042749255.1. Taxonomy (NCBI): domain Bacteria; kingdom Bacillati; phylum Actinomycetota; class Actinomycetes; order Kitasatosporales; family Streptomycetaceae; genus Streptomyces; species Streptomyces sp. NPDC059524. The sequence goes on from NZ_JBHYTK010000029.1 coordinate 26,626, forward strand.
CACGCCTTCGCGCTCGCCGAGCTCGAAGGCGCGGAGCTCACCGCCATGGCCGACCTGCTCGCCGGCGCCGGGGTGGCCGTCACCACCTGCGCGCTCGGCGCCGACCCCGTCGTCCCGCACGCGGCCCTCACCCGCGCCGGAGCCCGGGTCGCCGTCGGCTCCGACGGGGTGTGCGACCCGTGGAGCCCGTTCGGCAACGCCGAGATGCTCGACCGGGCCCACCTGCTCGCCTACCGCACCGACGCCCGTACCGACGACGAACTCGCCGCCTGCTACCGGCTCGTCGCCGACCAGGGCGCCGACCTGCTCGGACTCGAACGGGTCGGGTTCCGGCCCGGCGAGCCCGCCGACCTCGTCCTCGTCGACGCACCCTCCGTCGCCGAGGCCATCGTCCGCCGCACGACGCCCAGCGTCGTCGTCCGCGCCGGACGCGTCATCGCCCGTAACGGCACACTCCTCCCAGGAGGCCCCGCATGACCGGACGCCGTCCGATCCTCACCGGCGCCCTCGCGCTCCTGCTCACCGCCGCCCTCACCGCCTGCGGCGGCGGCCCCGGCGATCTGCGCCCCGCCGTCGCCCTCGACCTGAAGACCACCACGCCCAAGGCCACCAAACCGCTGGACTCCATCACCTGGAACCTGCCGTACGAGCCCCAGGGCCTGGACCCCATCAAGTCCTTCAACTACGCCGAGAACACGGTCCTCGCCAACCTCTGCGACAGCCTGCTGCGCCTCACCCCCGACTTCGAGATCAAGCCGGGCCTCGCCACCAAGGCGGAGAACCCCAGCCCGAAGAAGTGGGTCTACACGATCCGCGACGGCGTGAAGTTCTGGGACGGCACCCCGCTCACCGCCGAGGACGTCGCCGCGAGCCTCAACCGGCACCTCGACCCCAAGCTCGGCACCTGGTGGGGCGACTACTACCAGAACGTGTCCGCCATCAAGGCCACCGGACCGCTCCAGGTCACCGTCACGCTCAAGCAGCCCGACGCCCTGTTCAACCAGGCCATGGCCACCGGCGCCGGCGCCGTCGAGCAGAAGGCCCAGATGAAGCGGGCCGGCGAGGACTTCGGCACGCCGAAGCAGGGCGTCATGTGCACGGGCCCCTTCAAGTTCACCCGCTGGCGCTCCGGAGACTCCCTCACCATCACCCGCAACGACGACTACTGGGACCGCGCGCACCGCGCCCTGTCCAAGAAGCTGACGTTCCGGTTCATCGCCGACGAGACCACCGCCGTGAACGCGTTGCGCTCCGGCGAGGTCGACGGGCAGTACTTCTACCTGCCGCCCGCCGCCCTCGGCCAGCTCCAGAACTCGCCCACCGGCACCGTCACCCTCGGCCGCTCCCTCGCCTACTGGGCCCTGCTCGGCGCCACCAAGTCCGGACCGTACGGCAACGTCAAGGTGCGCCAGGCACTCTCCGCCGCCCTCGACCGCGGCGCCCTCGGCTCCGCCGTCTTCCAGGGCACCGCCCCCGCCGAGCACGCCCTCGCGGGACCGCCGTCCTGGGGCTACGAGAAGGAGACCTTCCGCAAGACCTACGAGTCGCTGCCGCACGGCAAGGCCGACCTCGACAAGGCCAAGGCCCTCGTGAAGGAGGCCGGCCCCGCCGCCAAGGGCAAGATCACCATCGGCGTCCAGGGCAGCTCCGCCGTCCACGAACAGACCGGCAACCTCATCAAGGCCACCGGCAAGCAGCTCGGCCTGGACATCGAGATCCGCGTCATCCCCGTCGAGCAGTACGGCAACCTCTACAGCGACGCCAAGTCCCGCCGCGGCATCGACGCCTTCCTCTCCACCTGGTACGGCAACGTGCCCGACCCGCTCGACGCCTACACCGTCTTCCTCGCCGGCGGCCGCACGAACTTCAGCGGCTTCGACAAGGTCGACAAGGACGTCCAGAAGGCCCGCGCCGCCTCCGACCCGGCCGAGCGCGCCCAGATCATCACCCGCATCGAGCGCGCCGTCGCCGAGGACGTGACCTGGATGCCCATGAACAACCTGCCGGTCATCCTCTACATGAGCGACCGCGTGACGGGCGCCGTCGCGTCCTTCCCCTACCTGTACTACCCCTGGGCCACCGGACTGGGAGGGCGCTGACCCTTATGAACGCCACCGTGAAATTCGTGCTCCTGAGACTGGTCGGCCTCGCCGCCGTGCTCCTCGTGGCCTCGTTCCTCGTGTACGGGCTGCTGTACCTGGTCCCCGGCGGACCGATGTCCTTCCTGCTCGGCAACCGCACCGGAACCGCCGAACAGATCGCCGCCATCCGCGCCCAGTACCACCTCGACGACCCGTTCGTCGTGCGGTACTTCAACTGGCTCGGTGACGCGCTCGGCGGCGACTTCGGCCGCTCCCTCGTCTACCGCCAGGACGTCACCGCGCTGCTCGCCGGCCGGGTCGCCACCACCCTCTGGCTCGTCGCCTACGCGTCCGTGCTCATCGTCGTCGGCGGCCTCGCGGCCGGCAGCCTCGCCGCCCTGCGCGGCGGCCGCACCGACACCCTGGTCAGCGGCGTCTCCTCCCTGTTCCTCGCCACGCCCGTCTTCGTGATCGGCGTCGTCCTCGTCATCGTCTTCGCCCGCGGACTCGGCTGGTTCCCCGTCTTCGGCGCCGGAGAGGGCTTCTTCGACCGGGTGCACCACCTGACCCTGCCCGCCCTCACCCTCGCCCTCGGCTCGGCCGCCTACCTCGCCCGCATCACCCGCGCCTCCGTGCGCGAGGAGATGGGCCGCGAACACGTCGAGACCGCCCGCAGCCGCGGCCTCGCCGAGTCCCTCATCGTGCGCAAGCACGTCCTGCGCAACGCGGCGGTGCCCGTCACCACCGTCATCGGCCTCACCGTGGCCGGCCTCCTCGCGGGCGCCGTCGTCGTCGAGAACGTCTTCGCCCTCGACGGCATCGGCTCCCTGTTCGTCCGCGCGATCATGCAGCGCGACTTCGCCGTCGTCCAGGCCGTCGTCCTCGTCCTCGTCGGCGCCTTCGTCGTCGTGAACCTCGTCGTCGACCTCCTCTACTCCGTCCTCGACCCCCGGATGGCCCGATGACCACCGTGCTGACCTCGAAGCTCGCCGCGACCCGCAGAGCGGTGCCGCGCGACCCACTGGCCCGGGCGGCCGCCCTCGTGCTCGCCCTCGTCGTGGCCCTCACCCTCGCGGCCCCGATCGTGGCGCCCTACGACCCCGACCTGCCCGACCTCTTCAACACCCTCGCCTTCGCCACCCCCGAGCACTGGCTCGGCGGCGACGCGCTCGGCCGCGACGTGCTGTCCCGGCTCGTCTGGGGCGCCCGCCCCACCCTGCTCGGACCCGTCCTGATCATCGCGATCTCGGCCGTCGCCGGTACCGCCCTCGCCATCACCGCCGCCTGGTGCGGCGGCTGGGTCGACACCGTCGTCTCGCGCATCCTCGACGTCCTGTTCGCGGTGCCCGGCATCGTGTTCGCCCTCGTCGCCGTCGCCGTCATGGGCCCCGGCCTCACCCCGGTCGTCATCGGCCTCACCGTCGCCTACACCCCGTACGTCGCCCGCGTCGTGCGCGGCGCCGCCCTGCGCGAACGCGCCCTGCCCTACATCGCCGCCGCCTGGGTGCAGGGCCGGCCCGCCCTCACCATCTGCCTGCGGCACCTGCTGCCCAACCTGCGGCCCATCGTCATCGCCCAGTCCGTGTCCGCGCTCGGCTACGCCGTCATCGACCTGGCCGCGATCTCCTTCCTCGGCCTCGGCGTCCAGCCGCCCACCGCCGACTGGGGACTCATGGTCAAGTCCGGCCTGGACAGCGCGATGCGCGGCAACGCGATCGAGGCCGTCGCGGCCGGCGCCGCCATCGCCCTCGTGGTCTGCGCCGTCAACCTCCTCGGCGACCGGCTGGAGAAGAACCGATGACCGACACCACCACTGCCACGCAGCAGCCGCGCCCCGCCGAGGGCACGCCCCTGCTCGCCCTGCGCGGCTTCCGCCTCGACGTCCCGTACCGGGCCGAAGGGCAGCGCGCCAAGGACGCCGAACGCCGCGTCATCGTCGACGGCGTCGACCTCACCATCTGCCCCGGCGAAGCCGTCGGCCTCGTCGGCGAGTCCGGCTCCGGAAAGTCCATGACGGCCCGCGCCGTCATCGGACTCACCCCGCCCGGCGCCCGCGTCCACGGCGACATCGTCTTCGACGGGCAGAACGTCTCCGGACTCGGCCGGCGCGAACTGCGCGCCCTGCGGGCCCGCCGCGTCGCCATGATCTTCCAGGACCCCCGGGCCCACATCAATCCCGTCCACACCATCGGCGACTTCCTCACCGAGGCCCTCGTCACCGAACGCGGGATCAACCGCCGCGAGGCCGAACGCAAGGTCATCGCCCTTCTCGCCGATGTGGGCATCCCCGACGGGGCGCGGCGGCTGCGCCAGCACCCGCACGAACTGTCCGGCGGACTGCTCCAGCGCGTCATGATCGCCTCCGTCCTCGCCGCCGAGCCCGACCTCGTGCTCGCCGACGAACCGACCACCGCCCTCGACGTCACCGCCCAGTCCGAGGTCATGGCGATCCTCGACGAGGCCCGCAAGGAACGCGGCCTGGCCCTGCTTCTCATCACCCACGACCTCGAACTGGCCGCCGCCACCTGCGACCGGCTCGCCGTCATGTACGCCGGGCGCACCGTCGAGACCCAGCCGGCCCAGGCCCTCACCGAGCGCCCCCGGCACCCCTACTCGGCCGGTCTGCTGCAGTCCCGGCCGAGCCTGGAGGAGCGGGTCCGCCGGCTCCCCGTCATCCCCGGCCGGCCCGTGGCCGCGTTCGAGGCGCGGGAGGCGGGCCCCGGGTGCTCGTTCGCCCCGCGCTGTCCCCACGTCCAGCCCGACTGCGAGCGACAGCAGCCGGAGGAGCGGGAGTTGTCCGACGGTACGCGCGTCGCGTGCCTGCGCGCCGAGGAGGTCTCCGCATGGTGAACCGGCCCCTTGAGAAGGAGCACGTGACGGAGCCCGTGAAGGAGAACGTGCTGGAGGCCGTGGGCCTGCGCAAGACCTACGGCGAGGCGGTCGCCGTCGACGACGTCTCCTTCACGCTCGCGGCGGGGGAGTCCCTCGCCGTCGTGGGCGAGTCCGGCTCCGGCAAGACGACCGTCGCCCGGATGCTGCTCGGGCTCGAGAAGCCGGACGCGGGCACGCTCACCGTGTGCGGGCGGGAGCGGCCCGCCGCGCGGCGCGTCGCCTCCCGCGAGCGGCGGCGCCGGGCCCGCGAGATCCAGATCGTCTTCCAGGACCCGTACGCCTCGCTCGACCGGCTGCAGAAGGTCGGCGACGTCATCGAGACGGCGCTGGCCCTGCACTTCCCGCTCCCCGCGGAGGAACGGCGCGCGCGGGCGGCCGAGTTGCTGGAGTCGGTGGGTCTGGCCGAGCGGCACCTGACCATGCGTCCCGCGCAACTGTCCGGCGGCCAGCGTCAGCGCGTCGCCATCGCCCGCGCGCTCGCGGTCGAGCCCCGGGTGCTCGTCCTCGACGAGGCGGTGGCCGCCCTGGACGTCTCCATCCAGGCCCAGATCCTCAACCTGCTGGCCGACATCCGTGAACAGCGGGACATCGCCTACGTGTTCATCTCGCACGACCTCGCCGTCGTGCACCAGATCAGCGACCGGGCTCTGGTGATGTGCGGCGGCAAGGTCGTCGAGGAGGGCCCGACGGACCGGATCCTGGCCGCCCCCCAGGAGGCGTACACCCGCCAGCTCCGCGCAGCGGTGCCGGGCCCCGGCTGGACCCCGTCTCGCCGGCCCCAGCCGGCCTGACCCGCTCCGACTCCGGTCGGCAGACCGCCCGCTCCGCCGGAGGGTCTGCCGACCGGGGCGGGCGCTCGGCACCCGAGCCGGTCGTTGTTCCCGGCCACCTTGCCCCGGGCTAGCCCACCGTGACCGGTGCGCCGGAGCGGAGTACGAACGGGCGGGAGCCCACCGTCACCGCCACCGAGATCGCCGCCATCGTCGTCATCGCCACCCCGGGTGACACCACCTGTGCCAATCCGCCGGCCAGCGCCGCGCCCACGCCCTGCCAGCTCAGCCGGCCCGCGGACTCGACGCCCTGCACCTGGCCCCGTACCGCGTCGTCCGTCAGTGCCAGCAGCTGCTCCTGCAAGGGCAACGTAGCGGCGAAACCGGCGCCCGCCACGAAGACGCCCATCGCGGCCAGCCACACCGGCGGTCCCGCCGCGAACATCAGGAACGGCACCGCGAGCACGAGTCGCAGGGGGAACGCCCAGCGGCGGCGCCCCGCCGCGCTCAGCACCCGTCCGACCAGGAGGTCTCCGAGCAGCATTCCGGCCGAACCCGCGGCGAGGTACACCCCCGCGTGCCCGGAGTCGTAGGAGATGAACAGGGCCTCGCACCCGACGACGAGCCCGTTCGGCACCCACAGGTTCAGCAGGAGAGCCCGCCGCCCCGGGTGCGAGAACAGCTCGATGTTCGTCGTCCAGGTCGTCCGCAGCCCGGGCCGCCGGGTCAGCCGGATCGAGCGTTCCCGCACGGTCGCCGCGACGACCACGAGCCCGAGACCGGTGAGCACGGCCGCGATCCCGAACACCTGCTGCGGGCTGAGGAAGTGGAGGAGCGCGGCGCCGACCGCGTACCCGATGATCGCCATGCCGCCCGAGGTGATGTTCATCAGGGAGCGGGCCAGCGCGTACGAGCTGTGCGGCACGACCTCGGCGAGGAGCCCCATGCGGGTGCCGCCGCCGAGCGACTGGAAGAACCCGAGGCACACCAGGATGCCGAAGCGGGCGGCCAGCGGCAGCCCGGGCACGGCCTGCGCGGCGACTCCCGCGAGGGACAGGCACTCCAGCGCGACGAGCGTGCGCCGCGGCCGCTCCCCGTCGGCGACCGACATCAGGGTCAGTGCCCCGAGCACGGTGGCGAGCGTGGCCCCGTACATGCTGACGGCGGTGAGGAACGGCGACTGGGTCTGCCGGTCGACGAGCGTGCCGAGCGCGAACCCGGAGAACGTGCTGGAGGCGACGGTGAACAGGAAACTGACGTAGAGCCCGGCGAACTCGCGATTGCGCAGCAGCGCGCGATAGCCGGGGCGGGGGTGAGGTCGGGGTGATTCGGAAACAGACATGAAAAAAGCCTCCGAGCGCACCGTCTGGTGCGCCGAAGGCGACGTGTGAGTTATAGCAGGTGCGCGCTCACGCGCGCCACCGCGGCCCGTCCCGGACGGGGGAGCGGCCCGCGGCGGCGGAACTCAGGCCGTGACCCAGTCGCTCGTCGCGATGACGGGCGCGACGCCGTCACGGTGGACGGTCCCCTCGATCAGGCCGTACATGCGGTCCGCCGCGAAGTACACCTCGTTGTCGTTCTTGAGCCCGAACGGCTCGAGGTCCACGAGGAAGTGATGCTTGTTCGGGAGGTTGAGCCGGACCTCGTTGACCGCGGGCACGTGGTCGAGGACCCGGTCGGCCATCGCGTGCAGGGTCTGCTGCAGCGAGTAGCTGTACGTGTCCGCGAACGCCTCCAGCATCCGCCGCCGGACGTCCTTGTACATCTGGTCCCAGTCGGTGTCCGCCTCGCTCGCCGCGGACGCCGCGTAGGCCCACCGGGCGGTCACCTTCGTGGCGAGGATCCGGTCGTAGGCCTCTTGCAGGGTCGTGTACTTGTCCTTGATGAAGCCGTGGAACTCGGAGTCCGTCGAGTTCATGACGGTGAGGTCCTTGAGCCCGGAGACGATCTGCAGCTGGCCGGTGTCACCGCTGTACGTGATCTGCGTGGTCCGCACCTCCTGCCCGGAGCGGACGAAGGAGTGCTGCTCGCGCCGGGTGGGCGCCGGCAGCCGCTCCCACGGGTACTCCTCGATGCGGATCTGCGTCTCGTGGATCACCGGCTGGGAGTGGACGAAGTGCCGGGCGAGCGCGATGCCGAACGCCTCGGGGGACTCGACGCCGTGTTCCTTGGCGAAGGCGTAGACGGTGTTCTTGGTGGTGTCCGTCGGCAGGACGTTGGCGTTGTCGCCGGTCAGGTGGACGTCGCGGAACTCGCCGCGCAGCGCGACCGACACGTTCAGGTCGCGGATGTCGTGCCAGGTGCCTTCGTTGCCCTTGCGGGTGATCTTGACGATGCGGTTCTCGGCCTTGCCGTACTGATTCTGCGCGAGCACGTGCTTGCTCATGGAGCAGGTCCTCCGGGTACGTGGATGTCTTCATCCCGTACGCCCGGCGTCCGGTGCCGTCGTCCGACGACACCCCCCGCCGTTCGGCCCGTGCGGAGGCCGCCCCGGGACTGACGAGCATCCCGGTCCGTAGGTCGGCGACATTGGAGCACGCGCGCGGCGCCGCTGACAAGGGATGTCACAGCGTGAGGTGCCGCCGGGATGCGGGCGGGGCCGCCCTGTCCCGCGACGTGGAGTGGAAGGGCTATACCCACCACTGCTCGGAGAGCGACCCGCAGTACGAGATCAGGAGCGACCGCACCGATCACATCGCCCTGCACAAGGGCGGCGCCCTCACCAAGGTCCCGGGGCCCTGACGTGAGCGCGGCGGCGGGCGGCACGGCCGGGCACCCGGTTGTGTACACCGTCGGCCACTCGACGCGCGACTTCGACGAACTGGTGGGGATGCTGCGCGAACACGGCATCACCTGTCTGGTCGACATCCGCTCGTTCCCCTCGTCCCGCGCGTACCCGCAGTGGAACCGGGCGGCGATCGCCGCGAACCTGCCGACGGACATCACCTACCGCTGGATGCCCGCGCTCGGCGGCCGCCGCCACACCCCCGCGGGGACGCCGACCGTGAACGACGCCTGGCGCGTCAAGGCGTTCCGCGACTACGCCGACCACATGGCGACCGACACCTTCGCCGAGGGACTGCGCGAACTCCTGGACCAAGACGCGGCGGGCGACCCTGAACGAGCACGCCCGCGTCCGGGACGGCCATCTGATCCACCCGGCACCGGCCTCCGGAACCAGCTGATGTCATGGACTGACGTCACGTAGGATCTCCGCATGGGTAGATGGGAGCCGAACGCTCGAGGCCGACTGGCGGACGCCGCGCTCAAGCTGTACGCCGAGCAGGGTTTCGACCGGACGACGGTCGCGGAGATCGCCGCGTCGGTCGGCGTCACCGAGCGCACCTTCTTCCGGCACTTCACCGACAAGCGCGAAGTCCTGTTCTACGGGGCCGAGGCGGCGCTCGAACTCGTCACGCGGGCCGTCGCGGAGGCGCCCGAATCGGCCTCGCCCATGGTCGCGGTGAGCGGCGCGCTCCAGGCCTTCGCTGCCTTCTTCCAGGAGGATCCGCGGCGCGCCCGGGACCGGGACGCCGTGGTCTCGGCCAGCGCCGAGCTGCGCGAGCGCGAGCTGGTCAAGCTGGACGCGTTCTCGCTGGCGATGGCCGGCGCCCTGCGCGAGCGCGGCGTCGAGCCCCGGACGGCGACGCTGGCCGCCGAGGCGGGCGCGGCCGCGTTCAAGATCGCCTACGCGGAGTGGATGGCGATCGGGCGGTCCGGCGAGAAGGACCGCGAGCTGCCCGGCCTGTTCCTGGAGGTTCTCGCCGAGCTGACCTCGGTGCTGGACGCGACCCGCGATTAATTATCTGCGCGACGCAGAGTTCTTGGGTAGTCTTCTGCGTGGCGCAGCTGATGAGCGCGCCGTCGCCTTCCCGTGCGCCCGCATCCGGGCCTGCCGGGAACTCTCCCGAGAACCTGGAGTACACCTTCATGCTCACCGTTTCCGTCACCGGCGCCACCGGCGCCCAGGGCGGAGCCACCGCCCGCGCCCTGCTCGCCGCCGGAGTCCGGGTCCGCGCCCTGACCCGCACCCCCGACGCCCCCGCCGCCCGGGCCCTGCACGCCCTCGGTGCCGACGTGCGCCGAGCCGACTTCGACGACCGCGCCTCCCTGGACGCCGCGCTCGCCGGCGCGGACTCCCTCTTCGCCGTCACCACCCCGTTCGGCACCGACGTCAATGTCGAGACGAGGCAGGGCAGGGACCTCGTCGACGCCGCGGCCGCCGCCCGCGTCGGCCACATCGTCTTCACGTCCGCCGCCCACGCCGACCGCGCCACCGGCATCCCCCACTACGACAGCAAGCACCTCGTCGAACAGCACCTCCGGTCCAGCGGAGTGCCCTGGACCGTCATCGGCCCCGCCGCGTTCATGGACAACTTCGCCACCGGCTGGACCCGCGAGGGCCTGCGCGAGGGCACCTTCGCCTGGCCGATGCCCGGCGACCTGCCCCTCACCCTCATCCCCGCCGCCGACATCGGCGCGTTCGCCGCGCTGACCCTGCGCCGCCGCGCCGAGTTCACCGGCCGCCGCATCGACCTCGCCTCCGACGCCTGCACGCCCGCGCGCATGGCCGAGATCATCGCGGCCGCGGCCGGACGCCCGATCGCCCACCAGCAGGTCCCGCTCGACCAAGTCAGGCGCTGGTCCGAGGACTTGGCGGCCATGTTCGCCTACTTCGCGAGCGACGGCCTCGACGTCGACGTCACCGGCCTGCGCCGGGCCCACCCCGAGGTCCGCTGGCACACCTTCGCCGAGTGGGCGACGCAACAGGACTGGGCCGACCACGCGTGACCTGCGTCACGTCCGCAATGCGGGCTGCGCAGTATGCTGAACCCATGATCCCGCTCGTTCGCCGCCGCCACGTGGACTACGTCCGCGTCACGAGCACGGGCTGTCGACGCTCCTTCTGAGCGGTCCGGCCCTCCTCGGCCTCCTTCTTCACGGTGCCGTCCCGGCCGCTTTCCCCAGCCGTACGTCTCTCTTCCATCAGGCACCTGTGCCCCGCCACACCCCGGCGGCGTACGGGCACCCCGTACACCCTGCGGACGCACCATGACGAACGTATCGACGACGAACGCGTCGAACCAGCAACTTCCGATCATCGACCTCTCCGCCGCCGACCGCGGACCCGAGGCGCGGGCCCTGCTCCACGCACAGCTGCACAGTGCCGCGCACGACGTGGGGTTCTTCCAGCTGATCGGGCACGGGGTCACCGACGAGGAGACCCGCCTCCTGCTCACCGCCATGCGGCGCTTCTTCGCGCTGTCCGAGGAGCGGCGGCTGGCGCTCGACAACGTGAACTCGCCGCACTTCCGCGGCTACACGCGCACCGGCGACGAGCGCACCGGTGGCCGCCGGGACTGGCGGGACCAGCTCGACATCGGCGCCGAACGCCCCGCCCACGTCCCGGGAGCCGGTGAGCCCCCGTACTGGTGGCTCCAGGGGCCCAACCAGTGGCCGGACGACCTGCCGGAGCTGCGCACGGCCGCCCTGCGGTGGGTCGAGCGGCTCAGTGGTGTCGCCGAGAAGCTGCTGCACGAACTGCTCACCGCGATCGGCGCCGACCCCGCCTTCTACGACGGCATCTTCGGCCGGCACGCCCACCCGCACCTCAAGCTCGTCCGCTACCCGGGCGGCTCCGGCGACGGCGCGGCCCAGGGGGTCGGCGCCCACAAGGACTACGGCTTCCTGACGCTGCTGCTCCAGGACCAGGTCGGCGGTCTCCAGGTCGAGCGCGAGGACGGACTGTTCCACGACGTGCCGCCCGTCCCCGGCGCCTTCGTCGTCAATCTCGGCGAGCTCCTCGAAGTCGCCACCAACGGCTATCTGAGGGCCACCAACCACCGGGTCGTGTCTCCGCCCGGCGCCACCGAGCGGTTCTCCGTCCCGTTCTTCTACAACCCCCGCCTGGACGCCCACGTCCAGCCGCTCGCCTTCCCCTACGCGTCAACCGCCCCCGGCGTCACCGACACCCCGGACAATCCGCTGTTCGCCGAGTACGGCTACAACGAGCTCAAGGGCAAGCTCCGCGCCCACCCCCTGGTCGCCGAGCGGCACCACGCGGAGCTCCTGACACCGGCGTGACGCGGCTCAGGCGCCGGCGCGGCCCGTCACCAGCAGCCCGCCGTCGGCGCCCCGCCGCACGAGTACTCCCGTACGGAACCGGCCGTCGGAGGTGAAGGCCTCGGCGTCGGCGTCCGGCGCCCGGTAGTAGCCGCGTGTCACCGACGGCCCCCGGACGAGGAGTTCACCGATGTCACCGTCCCCGTCCACCGTGAACTCGTCGTCGGACGTGAGGGGGTGGAAGGTGCTCTCCCCGGATCCGGAGAGCGCGGTCACGCCCTCCGGCAGGGTGAGGAACTGCCGTGTCTCACAGTCGAGTTCACGCCCAGACTGGTCACTGCCGGTTGAAGGGGTCAGGATCAGCCGGAGGCTCTTGAGGGGGCCCGGGCCGGAGGCTCGCCAGGCTTCCAGGTCGGCCGATGCGAGCGTGGCCACGGTGACCTGCTCGTCCGCGACCAGCGGGAGGCAGGCGGCGGGCCCGGGATCGTCGGCGAGGACGACCGTGCCGCCGCACAGGAGCGTGCCCACGATCCCCGGGCAGCCGGACGCGAGCAGCGACTCGGCCGGGAGCGCCGCCAGATGGACGTCCTGCGCGCTCAACCCCACCGCCGCACCGGAGGCCCGGACCTGGTACGCGTACGCGTCGTGCGTGCGCGGCACGAGTCGGGGCGCGCCGTCGGGGCCCGGCACGACGAGCAGGAAGGCCACCTCGCCCGCGCCGTGCACCGGGGCCGGCTCCGGCGCCGCGTCCACCGACCCCAGCGGGAAGAAGTGACAGCCCGAGGAGTCGATCGACATGCCGCCGTAGGGGGACTCCGTGCCCGGCGGCTCGTAGGTGAACGCCCGCCGCAGGAACGGCCCTTCGGCCGCGAGCTCCGCGACCTCGGCCCGATGCGAGGCCGTGCCGACATGACCGGCCGCCTCACTGACCCGCACCACCTGCGCCAGCTCGCGCCCGCCGAGCGCCACCGGACACACCACCGGCACCGCGCCCACCCGCAGCAGCGCGAACAGGGTGATCACGGCCTCCGGCACGTTCGGCAGCCGCACCACGACCCGCTGCCCCCGCCGCAGCCCGCGCAGCCGAAAACCGGCGGCCGTGCGCTCCACCCGCCGGTTCAGCAGCCCGTACGTGAGCCGCGTCGCCCCGTGCACCAGCGCCATGCGCGGCGCCTGCCGCCGTGCCGTGTCGGACAGCAGGTTGTCGAGCGTGACGCCGCGCCAGTGCCCGATCGACCGGTACCGGTCGACGAACTCCTCGGGCCACGGCGTCCAACCGTCGAGCATGGGTGTCATGCGCTTCCTCCCTCGTGACCCCGGCAGTCCAAGCCGTGGCCGTCGGGGCGCACAAGACGCGGTCCCCACGAGGCCCGGCGGCCCCGGTCGGCGGAACGTCCAACCGGGCCGCCGGCCGGGTGTCAGGAGCGGCCCTCCCCGTACGCCTCCGCGATCTCCTCCGAACTCGCCCAGCGGCTGTACGTCGGCTGCTGCGGCCAGCCCTCGGGGGAGTCCTGCCAGACCTCCTGGCGTCCGTAGGGGAGCACGTCGGCGAGGGCGAAGAGATGGCTGAGCTGCTCGACGCCGCGGCCGCCCGTGTGCCATGTGCGGTAGACCTTGTCGCCGTCGCGCAGGAAGACGTTGACGGCGAAGCCCCCGTCCGGCGGTGCGCCGACATCGCTGCCGAACGGGCTGTTCGCGGTCGAGTACCACGGCATCTTGTTGCCCACCTTGCGCCGGTAGGCGAGCGCCTCGTCGATCGGGCCCTGGGTGACGACGACGAACCGCGCGTCGAACTTCTCCAGGCCGAGCTGGCGCGTGAACTGGGAGGTGAAGCCGGTGCAGCCGCTGCACTGCCACTCCGCGCCCTCGTGCCACATGTGGGAGTACACGATGAGCTGGGAGTGGTCGCCGAAGATCTCGGCGAGCCGCACCGGACCGTCCTCGCCCTCCAGAACGTAGTCCGGCATCTCGACCATCGGCAGCCGGCGGCGCTGCGCGGCGATGGCGTCGAGTTCGCGGGTGGCGGCCTTCTCCCGCACCCGCAGCGCCGCCAGTTCCTTCTCCCAGGTGGCTGTGTCGACTACGGGCGGCAGGGCGTTCGAGCTGGTGGACATGGTGCCTCCGTACGGGTCGTGCGACCGAAAGGTGTGGCCTGTCTGGGAGTACGGACCGTCCGGCGGCCCGGAACTCATCGGTCCGCCACCCACCGGATCCGTGCGGGCGCGCCACGTGTCAGGCTGTGCCGTCGACGACCCGTTTAGTACGGCACCGCGCCCCGCACCGCAGGAGAGATCCCGATGCCCACGCCTCACCCGCTTCTCGCCCACTTCACCGACGCCGCCGACGGGCGCTTCCCGCCCTGCGACGGGTCCGTGACGGTGCTGCCGCCGCTGGCCGGGGGCCTGGAGTGCTCCGTGGCGTTCACCGGACACGCGGTCGTCGCGACGGCGCTGCCCGAGGCCGAGGTGCTCGCCGAGGGCCCGGACGCCTTCGGCGGATCCATGGCGGCGCACTTCCTGCACCGGCTCGCCGGTCCCGGCGGCTGGACCGGCTGCGTGGACGCGATCCTCGTGGCCCGGGGGACGGGCGGACCGGCACGCCTGCCCGAGGTCACCTCGCAGGAGGCGATGGACCACCCGCGCGTCCGGTACGCGCGCGAGATCCGCTCCGGTGTCACCGTCCACGGCGACGAGCGCGGCCTGGTCATCCTGGCCGACGGGCTCGCCGGACGCCGCGAGCTGAGCATCGAACTGCACGCGTCGGAGCAGACCGGCAAGGGCGTCGGGCGGGCGCTCATCGAGGACGCGCTGAGCCTCGTCGAGGCCGGCGAGCCGCTGTTCGTCGCCGTGTCCCCGGGCAACGCCCGCTCCCTGCGCGCCTTCCTGTCCGTCGGGTTCGTCCCCATCGGCAGCGAGGTGGTCGTGCGGCCGAACCGAGGCTGACCGGCGGCGCGTTCAGGGCCGGGGCGCGTCGAGCCGGATGAGCGTCTGCTGCCCGTTCGCGACGAGCGCCCGGCGCCCGTCGTCGTGCACGCCGAACACCTCCAGGCGGCACACGGTCAGCGTGCGGCCGGAGCGCAGCACCGTGCCCACGGCTTCGAGCCGGTCGCCGACGGCCGGCGCCAGAAGATTGATCTTGTACTCGACGGTGAGCACCTCGGAGCCCTCGGGGAACAGCGTGAACGCGGCGTAGCCGCCCGCGCTGTCGGCGATGGAACTGGTGGCGCCCGCGTGGACGTAGCCGTGCTGCTGGCCGACCTCGGGCCGGGCGGGCAGCTCGATGTGGACGCGGCCGGGGGCGATCACGGTCAGCCGGGCGCCGAGGAGCCGCATCAGGCCCTGCCGGTCGAAACTGTCCTGGACGCGCTCGCGCACCTCGGGGCTCACCTGCTCCTGCGCGGTCTCTTCCACGGGTCCTCCTCGATCGTCCACGGGTCCTCCTCGCTCCTCGCGCGTGGGCCGGCTCGGGACGCCACCCGCCGCGTCGTACGCGTGCCCGGCCGGCACGTCACGGATCACTGCGGCTCGGGCTGTGTGCGGCCGAACCGGCGGGTTCCGTCCCGCAGTTCGGTCGCCGTGACGGCCACCGCCGCGACCGCGCCCACGCAGAGCAGGCCGCCGCTGACCAGCGCCGCCGAACCCGAGAACGCGTGGGCGACGAGGCCGCCGCGCAGATTGCCGAGGTCCGGCCCGGCCTGCCCGACGATCTGCTCGGCGGCCCCGACCCGGCCCAGGAGTTCGCGTGGGGTGTGCGTCTGCAGGACGGTCCCGCGCGAGACGACGGTCAGGGTGTCGGCGGCCCCCGCCACGGCCAGACACACGAGCCCGGCCCACGGTGCGGACACGAGACCGAACACGGTCAACGAGGCGCCCCAGCCCGCGGATCCGGCGAGCATCACCAGGCCGGGGCGGGGCAGCCGGGTGAACGTCCCCGAGAAGACGGACGCGGTGACCCCGCCGACGGCGATCGCCGTCAGGAACAGGCCGAGCGTGCCCGGATCGCCCCCGAAACGCTCGGAGTTGACGAGAGGGAAGAGGCTCACGGGCATCGACAGGACCGTCGTCGCGAGATCCGTGAGCAGCGCCCCGCGCACCACGGGCGTCCGCGTCATGAACGCGAGCCCGTCCGCGACACCCCGTAGTCCAGGACGCGCGACCACGTCCCCCGGGCTCATCCGCGGCAGTCCGCGCGCGCCGAGCCACGCCGCGACGAACGTGGCGGCGTCGATCGCGTAGCACGCCCCGACGCCCCACGCGCCGACGATCAGTCCGCCCAGCGCGGGGCCGAGCAGCATCGCGCCCTGGAACGCGATCCGGCGCAGGGCCAGCCCCGCGGCCACCTGGTGCGCGGGCAGCAGATGCGGGACGAAGGCCCGTGAGGCCGGGCCGCCGCCGGCCGCGCAGCAGGACTGCAGCGCGACGAGGACCAGCACCCCGGCGACGGGGGCCTGACCGAGGAAGCCCTGCGCGGCGAGCAGGACGGCGAACACCGTCTGCCCCGCGGTCGTGACCAGGTAGACGACGCGCCGGTCCACCCGGTCGACCAGCGATCCGGCGAACAGGCCGAGCGCGATGAGGGGGACCGCCTGGGCCAGCCCCACGGCCCCCGTCCACAC
This sequence comes from Streptomyces sp. NPDC059524, assembly GCF_042749255.1. NCBI lineage: Bacteria > Bacillati > Actinomycetota > Actinomycetes > Kitasatosporales > Streptomycetaceae > Streptomyces > Streptomyces sp. NPDC059524. The sequence goes on from NZ_JBHYTK010000029.1 coordinate 43,047, forward strand.
CGTGCTCCCGGTCGAGCTCCACACCTGGAACATGACCGCGACCAGCGTCATCTGGCCGCCCAGCCCCGACAGGCTCTGACCGATCCACAGGCGCCGGAACGGCGCCGAAGTGCGCAGCGGCGAAACGTCGATCAGCGAGCGGCCCAGTCCCCGGCGGCCTCGTCCCGTGCCGGTCAGTCCCATGCCGGGTCCTCCGCGAGCTTCGCGGCGATCCGGTCGTGGAAGCTGGTGCGGGCGAGCGCCGCCTCGATGTCCGTGACGACCCGCGACAGCGGATAGGGCAGCTCCGCCTCCAGCTCCGCGAGCGCGGCCTCGGTCGCCCGCCACTCCGCGGCGAGCCGCGCCACGACCTCGTGCGCCCGCTCGGTGAGCTCGACCTTCCGGGTGCGGGCGTCGTCGCCGACGACGGTTCGCACCCATCCGGCCTTGCGCATCGCCGCGACCTTCTGGCTCAGCGCCGAATGGGTGCGCTCCACCGAGTCGGCCAGCTCGGCGATGGTCATGGGGCCGCGCGCGTGCAGCCGCAGCAGCTCCATGACCCAGGTCGGCTTGAGCCCCTCGATGCGCCGGTCGGCGTAGACGCGACCGATGTCGGCGTCCATGGAGGCCTGCAGCTGCCACAGGGGCCGCCACAGACTCCGCTCGGTCGGGTCGTCGGGAAGGTCCGGCTGGGGTGTCCGTGCGCGCGAGTCGGCCATGCCGACACTGTAACAGTACTTATATAAGCGCTGTCACAATTGCGCGGCGCGGGTCAGGAGGACTCGACGGGCAGGCCCGCGCCGGTCCAGTCCTCGATGCCCTCGCGGTACTTGCGGACGTTCGTGTATCCGAGGGCGGTGAGGCGGTCGGCGACCTGTCCACTGTTGGGGCACGCGGGGTTGGAGCAGTAGGTGACGATCGCCGCGTCGAGGTCCGGGAGCAGGTCCGCCGCGCGGGTGTCGACGTCGGCCCGGACCAGCGCCAGGGCGCCGGGTAGGTGCTGCTTCGCGTAGTACTCGCCGCCCAGTGCGTCGACCACCGTCACGGCGCCCGCGTCTATTCCGGCTTTGAGTTCGTCTCGCGTGATGAGTGCCGTCATGTCGCTGCCTCTCGAGAATCGGACTATAGTCCGTTTGTGGCTCACGACGATAACGGACTGCAGTCCGATTCTGCAATGCTCCTCGAGATTCTTCGCACCCCGCCGCCGAAGGAGCAGGAGCGCTCGGCGCGCAACCGCGCGGCTGTGCTGGAGGCGGCCGCGCGTCTTTTCGCCGAACACGGCGTGGAGGCGGTCTCGATGGACCAGGTGGCCGCGGCCGCCGGGGTCGGCAAGGGCACGCTGTACCGCCGCTTCGGCGACAAGTCGGGGCTGGCTGTCGCGCTCCTGGACGCTCGTGAGCGTGTCCTGCAGGAGGGGATCCTCCAGGGGCCGCCGCCGCTCGGTCCCGGAGCGGCGCCCGAGGTGCGGCTCGCGGCCTTCGTGGACGCCTATCTCGACTACCTGCTGGAGAACCTGACCCTCGTTCGCACGTCCGAGACCGCCGCGGTCGGTGCCCGTTACCGGGTGGGGGCGTACCGCTTCTGGCACCGGCACGCGGCGATCCTGCTGGCGGGCGCGCCCGACCCTGAGTATGCGGCGCACGCCCTGCTCGCGCCGCTGGCCGCCGAGCACGTGGCGGCGGTCCTGCCCGAACTCGGCGAGGAGCGCGTCAGGGCGGGGGTGCGCGGGCTGGCTGCCTCGCTGGCGCGAGCGGCCGACCCGCGGTCGTGAAACCGCTGCGGCTCAGCCCAGCAGCTTGAGGAGTTCGATGGCGACCGGCTCGGCGGAGGCCGGGTTCTGGCCCGTGACGAGGCGGCCGTCGACGACCACCTTCGCCGCCCACGGCTCGCCCTCCTGCACGTTCACTCCGGCCTCGGTGAGGCGGTCCTGGAGCAGCCACTCGGCCTGGGCCGCGAGGCCCGCCTGCTCCTCCTCCGTGTTCGTGAACGCGGTCACCATGTGCCCCGCGAAGGCGTTCGTGCCGTCCTCCCGGGTCGCCGCGAGCAGGGCCGCCGGTCCGTGGCAGACCACGCCGAGCGGCTTGCCGGAGTCCAGCGCGCGGGTGAGCAGCCGCCCGGAGTCCGCGTCGACGGCCAGATCCTCCATCGGCCCGTGGCCGCCGGGGTAGTACACGGCGCCGTAGTCGGCGAGGTCCACGTCCGTCAGGGCGATCGGGTGCCGGAGTTCGGTCATCGAGTCGAGGGTGGCGGCCACGCGGTCGGCGTTCTCCTGCCCGTCGTTGAACTCGGGCGCCAGGCTGCCCCGGTCGACCGGCGGCACGACCCCGCCCGGCGTGGCGACGACGATCTCGTGCCCGGCCGCCTTGAACGCCTCGTACGGCGCGACGGCCTCCTCCGCCCAGAATCCCGTGGGGTGCCGCGTGCCGTCGGCCAGGGTCCAGTGGTCGGCGCCGGTCATCACGAAAAGGATCTTCGACATGGGTGCTCTCCTCCGAGGCGGCGATGTGCCTTCGACCGTAGGCCCGCGGGCCTCCGCCCACCAATGGCGGCGCGGGCCGGTGGGCTGTCCGGGGCCCGCGACGGAGAGGGGACAGTAGGGGGCGAGCAATACGGGACTAGAGGAGTAATCAATTAGTTGAGTAAGGTGTGGGTTCATGACCACGTACCTGCGCTACGTCGCGATCGGCGACTCCCAGACGGAAGGGCTCGGGGACGGTGACGAGGCCTCCGGGTACCGGGGCTGGGCCGATCGGCTCGCCGAACAACTGGCGGACGCCGAGCCGGAGTTCACCTACGCCAACCTCGCCGTGCGCGGCCTGCAGGCTGCCCGGATCCGGGCCGGGCAGCTCGGCCCGGCCCTCGCGCTGCGGCCCGACCTCGTGTCGGTGATGGCCGGCATGAACGACGTGGTCCGGCCGGGCTTCCGGCCCGAACCCGTCGCGGCGGAGGTCGAGGCCATGTTCGCGGAGCTCACGGACGCGGGCGCGCACGTGCTCACGTTCACGTTCCCGGACCTCACCCGTCTGACGCCGGCGCTCTCGGCGCTGCGCCCGCGCCTGACCGACTTCAACGGGCGCCTTCGCGAGGCGGCCGCGCGGCACGGCGTCACCGTCGTCGACGCGTCCGGGTCTCCCGTGGCCGTCGACCCGCGGATGTGGAGCGCCGACCGGCTGCACGCCTCCCCGGCCGGTCACGCGCGGATCGCCCGCGCCGCGGCGGAGGCGCTCGGGCTGCCGGGCAGCGACGCGTCCTGGCGGGACCCGCTGCCACCGATGCCGCCGTTGCCCGCCTGGCGCCGCACCGCACTGGATCTCGCCTGGGCGGGATCCTTCCTCGGGCCCTGGGCCTGGCGCCGCGTCACCGGACGCTCCTCCGGCGACGGCCGCCACGCCAAACGTCCCGAGCCCGCACCGGTCCGCGCGTAGCCCGCGGGGCGGTAACGGGCCCGGGGGCACCTTCAGCGGGGCGGACTCAGGGGACCAGGACAAGACGGCCCGGCAGGCCGCCCTCCGCCAGACGCGTGTGCGCCTCGGCCACCTCGTCGAGCGCATAGGTGCGCGCGACGCGCGGCAGCAGCACGCCCTCGTCGGTGAGCCGGGCCAGCTCGGCCAGGAGCGGGCCGTCGGCCTCGACGCTCAGCGCCTGGACGACGACGCCGCGCTCGGCCGCGGGCTCCTGCCCCGGCCACAGGCCCATGTACGCCCCACCGTCGCGGACCGCCTTCAGCGCGTCGGCGCCCAGCCCGGCCGCGTCGAGCACGCCGTCGAAGGCGCCGGCGCCGGGCTCCGTGCCGCGCGGCAGGAAGTGCGCGGCACCGCGCGAGCGCAGGAAGTCCTCCGCGTGGTCCGGGCCGAGCGCCGTGACCTCCAGGCCGCGGTGCGCGGCCAGCTCCACGGCGTGCGCGCCGACGCCGCCGCCCGCGCCCGTGATCAGCAGCCGCTGCCCGGGTCGCAGACCGAGCCGGTCCAGGGACTGGGCGGCGGTCAGGGTGTTCAGCGGCAGCGTCGCCGCGTGTGTGGCGTCCACGCTCTTCGGCGCACGGGCCACCGCCCCGGCGTCCAGCACGACCTGCTCGGCGTGCGTGCCCAGTTCCTTGTGGTGCCCCGTGAACAGGGCGAACACCGGGTCGCCGACCGCGAAGGGCGCGCCCTCGCCGACGGCGCCGACCGTCCCCGCGACGTCCCAGCCCAGGCCGGTCAGGTCGCCCCGGGCGCCGAAGACACCCGCGCGGGTGGCGGCGTCCACCGGGTTCAGCGCGGCGGCGGCCACCTGGATCAGTACCTGGCCGGGGCCCGGCGCGGGCACCGCGGTCTCGACGATCTCGATGGCTTCCGGTCCGCCGAAACGGGACACGACTGCGGCACGCATGGTCACGGGGTCTCCTCCTGAGGCTGGGGTCGCTCAGCGGAGTGTGCGCAGGTCCGGTTCCGCCCGGTGAAGCGCCTCTGATCTGGATTCATACCGCTGGTGCGTAACCCCATGGTGCGTCAGTATGGGGAGGCGTACAAAAGGCACACGCGTGTGCGGAACGATGACCAGGAAGGACGGGCACGACATGGAGGACCGGCACCCCGCGAGGCCCGCCGCGCCGACGGGACCGTGCGCCGCGTGGCCCGCCGAGAAGGGCGAGACGATCCGGCAGATCGTCGAGCGCGCCGGCGACAAGTGGACCGTACTCGTGGTGAGCGCCCTCCACGCGGGCCCGCTGCGCTACACGGACCTGCAGCGCTCCGTCCCCGGCATCTCCCAGCGCATGCTGACGCACACCCTGCGCCAGCTCCGCCGCGACGGCCTGGTCACCAGGACCGCCTACGCGGAGGTGCCGCCCCGCGTCGAGTACGAACTGACCCCGCTCGGCGCCTCCCTCATCGCCGCCGTCACGGCGCTCATCGACTGGGCGGGCACCCACCACGACGAGATCCACGAGCACCGCGCCCGCTTCGACGACGCGGAGCCCGCTTCCTGACGCGCCGTCAAGAAGCCTGGGTCCGGGGGCGGAAGGCCGGGCACGCGCACACCGGAGGCTTCGACCACGTCCACGGGCCGCTGCCGTAACTGTCGTTGCCCTCGCGAGGATCACCGTCCTCGTGGACGCAGCGACCGGAAGCCTTCCAGTGCTCGGAGCGCCCGTGCAGGCAGCCGCCGCACAGGGGATCCGGCGGACGGGGCGGCGGCAGGATCGAGCCGCTCCGCAGAATCAGCGCACAGGCCGTCAGACCCGCGAGGACGACCACGAGCCCGGCCAGACCGACGATGTGTTCCCCGCTCATGGACCCAACGTAGGAGCCGCGCGGGACCGGGGCGAGCGAATTGCGGGAGGGGCGCCGTCGAACGGCCCTGACCTGCTGCGATAACGTCCACCCTCCCGTGAGTTCCCCCACGAGCTGTACCGCGGGCCCCCACGAGCGAGAGGCAGGACATGAAGGATCGGCGACGCGGGCGCGGCGCGGGTTGGTGGATCACCTTCGGGGCGATCGCGTTCGGAGCGCTCTTCCTCGTCATCGGACTCGTCATGGGCGGTGTCTCGCTCTCGTACGTGACCTCGGCCGAGCAGGCCCGGGGCACCGTGGTCTCCCTGGAGTGGAGCGCCGGGGGCGGCGGCTACTCGGGCAGGAGCCGCTCCCGCAGCGGTCCCACGGCCCACCCGGTGGTCGAGTTCATCACGCGGGAAGGCCGGGCGACCACGTTCCGCAGCTCCATGGGTTCGAACCCGCCCGCCTACGACCTGGGGGAGCGGGTCGACGTGCTGTACCGCGCCGACTCGCCGGAGGACGCGAAGATCGACGGGTTCGTCTCGCTGTGGCTGCTGCCCCTCATCTTCACCGGTGTCGGCCTGCTCATCGGCGGGATCGCGACGGCGGTGGCGGTGCTGGTCCGCCGCAACCGGCGCGCCGCCGCCTGACAAGGCGTCACCACTCTTCCCCGCGGCGCGGGTTGCGTGCCTTCAGCTCTTCCTGAGCGCGGTGTTCAGCCGGGCGGCCTGGCGGGTCAGATAGTCGCGCTCCGCGAGGTTCGACGCGGCGTGCGCCGCCTCCGCGTACAAGCGCGCCGCCGTGCCCGGATCGCCGTCCTTCTCGTGCAGGTACGCCGCGACGGCGGTGTGCCGGGGCAGGGCGGGATCGAGTTCGGCGAGCGCGGCCAGGCCCGCGCGGGGCCCGTCCGCCTCGCCCACCGCGACCGCGCGGTTGAGGCGGGCCACCGGGCTGCCGGTCAGCCGCACCAGTTCGTCGTACCACTCGACGATCTGCACCCAGTCCGTCTCCTCCGCCGTCTGCGCGTCCGCGTGCAGCGCCGCGACGGCCGCCTGGGCCTGGAACTCGCCGAGCCGGTCCCGGGCCAGCGCCGACTGCAGGATCGTGATGCCCTCGGCGATCGCCGTCGTGTCCCAGCGCGTGCGGTCCTGCTCGGCGAGCGGGATCAGGGCGCCGTCCGCAGCGGTGCGGGCGGCGCGCCGCGCGTGGTGCAGCAGCATCAGTGCCAGCAGCCCCGACACCTCGGGGTGGTCGACCACCGCCGCGAGCTGACGGGTGAGCCGGATCGCCTCGGCCGCGAGGTCGACATCGCCCGAGTACCCCTCGTTGAAAACGAGATACAGGACCCGCAGCACGGTCGCCACGTCCCCGGGCCGGTCCAGACGTTCCTTCGACACCGTCCGCTTGGCACGGCTGATGCGCTGCGCCATGGTCGCCTCGGGGACCAGGTAGGCCTCGCTGATCTGCCGGGTCGTGAGCCCGCCGACGGCCCGCAGGGTGAGTGCCACCGCCGACGCCGGCGTCAGCGAGGGGTGCGCGCACAGGAAGTACAGCTGAAGCGTGTCGTCCGTGCTCGGGGCCGGTCCCGGCGGCGGCTCCTCCTCCACCCGGTCCTCGCGCCGCCGCCGTGCCGCCTCGGACCGTGTCGCGTCGAGGAACTTCCGCCAGGCCGCCGTGACCAGCCAGCCCTTCGGATCGCGCGGCGGGTCCGCGGGCCAGACCCGCAACGCCTCGACCAGCGCGTCCTGCACGGCGTCCTCGGCCGCCGCGAAGTCTGCTCCGCGGCGGACGAGGACCCCGAGGACCTCGGGGGTGAGGCTGCGCAGCAGGCGCTCGTCCATCGAGGACGTCACCCGTGGCACGCGTCGGCGTCGGGCGCGGAGGTCAGGAACGGACGCACCTCCAGCCACTCGTGGATCGGCTTGCCGCCGGCGCCCGGTGCGGCGGACAGCTCCCCGGCCAGCTCGACGGCGCGCTCGTAGCTGTCCACGTCGATGACCATCCAGCCGGCGATGAGGTCCTTCGTCTCCGCGAAGGGACCGTCGGTGACCGGCGGCCGGCCCTCTCCGTCGTACCGGACCCAGGCGCCCTCCGGCGCGAGCGCCTGCCCGTCGACGAACTCCCCGGTCTTCTCCAGCCGGTCCGCGAAGTCCCGCATGAACTGGATGTGCGCCGAGATCTCCTCAGGCGTCCACTGGTCCATGCAGACGTCGTTGAGCGGGGCCGGGGCGCCGCGGTAGTGCTTCAGAAGCAGGTACTTGGCCATGGTCTTCTCCTCGGTTCCGGTGCGGCCATTGTGGCCGCCTGCACCCCTGGGACGAAGCAGCCCACGGCGTCTCGACATCACCTGCGGACTTTCTCGAAAATTTTTTCCGGGGCGTTCCCAGAGGCGTTCTCGGGGGCCGTTCTCGGGGGCTAAGGCTTCGGCTCGGTCGCGATCTGGACCAGGTTGCCGCAGGTGTCGTCGAGGACGGCCATGGTGATCGGACCCATCTCCAGGGGCTCCTGCGTGAAGTGCACGCCGAGGGCCCGCAGCCGCTCGTACTCCGCGTGGACGTCGTCGACGGCGAACTGGACGAGCGGGATGCCGTCCTTCACCAGGGCGTCGCGGTACGGCTTCACGGCCGGGTGCCCGGCGGGCTCCAGCAGCAGCTCCGTGCCGCCCGGCTCCTCGGCGGAGACGACCGTCAGCCAGCGGTCCGTCTCGCCGACGGGCACGTCGTGCTTCTTCACGAAGCCGAGGACCTCGGTGTAGAAGTGCTCGGCCTTGGCCTGGTCGTCGACGAACACGCTGGTCAGGTGGATCTTCATGAGCTGCTCTCCTCCGGGGTGGGTCCCGTCCGGGACGAGGTGGTCGGCACGGGCCACCGCTGGGTGATCTGCCGCAGCGGCGCCGTGTCCAGGTCGTGGTACTTGTAGCGGCCCTCCCGCCGCGTCCTGACGAGTCCGGCCGACTCCAGCACCGCCAGGTGCTGGGAGACCGCCTGCCGCGACAGGCCGAGCCCGTGCTTCATGCTCAGCCGTGCGCATATCTCGAACAGGGTCTGCCCCGACCGCTCGGTGAGCTCGTCGAGGATCGTGCGCCGCGTGGAGTCGGCGAGGGCTTTGAACAGGTCGTCGGCCACGCGACCCAGCATAGGCAAGTGTCCACTTGCCTATCAACCGGGGAGGCTCCGCCGCCCGGGTTATGGTGCCGCCGGAAAGGGGAGCGGATGCTGCGGGAACTGGGACTGAGCCGGGACGAGGAAGCGGTGTACACCGCGCTGCTGACACGGCCGGTGGCCTCGGTCACCGAGCTCGTCAGACGAACCGTGCTGACGGAGTCCGAGGTGATCCGCGTCCTGGACGATCTGGCACTGCGCGGACTGGTGGCGGTCGACGCGGCGGCCGCGACGGCGTGGGACGGGTCCGAGGGGGAGCGCTCGCCGGCCGGGTACCGGCTGGCTCCGCCGTCCGTGGCGCTCGCCCCCTTCCTCGTCGAGCAGCGCAACGCGCTCCAGCGCGCCGAGACCGCCTTCTCGATGGTGACCGAGCAGTACCGCAGCGCGGTCGCGCACCCGGCGGGCGGCGTCGTCGAGGTCGTCGTCGGCGTGGAACAGGTGGCGCACCGATTCCACCAGTTGCAGCGCGGCGCCCAGCAGGAGCTGCTCACCTTCCTCGTCGGCGAGCCCAGGGCGGTGCGTCGGGCCGACGCCGACGTGTCCGAGTCGTTCGCGCTGGAGCGCGGTGTCGCCTTCCGGGCCGTGGCCGCGCAGGACTACCTCGACGGGGACGGCGTCCTGGGGGACGTGCACGCCGGCCTCGCGGCCGGTCTCGAACTGCGGCTGGCCGACACCCTGCCCCTGAAGATGCTCGTGTCCGACCGCGAACGGGCCATGGTGCCGCTGGACATGACCGATTCCGACGGTGAGCCGAGCGCCATCGTCGTCCACCGCAGCGGCCTGCTGGGCGCGCTCGTCCACCTCTTCGAGCGGGAGTGGGAGAAGGCGCGTCCCCTGCGCGTCGCCGCCGGCGGCGTGCGGGTGGAGGAGGAGTCGCCGGACGATCCCACCGAAGGCGAACTCGCTGTGCTGGCTCTGCTGTTGGCGGGAGTCTCCGACCGCCGGGCGGCCGCGCAGCTCGGTGTGTCGGTACGCACCGTGGAACGGCGCACGCGGCGCCTGATGGACCTCGCCGGAGCCGACTCGCGCCTCCAGTTGGGCTGGCACGCCGCCCGCGCCGGCTGGCTCTGACCCGGGCGGCGGACGCGCCCGGAGCCCGGCGCTCCGGTACGGCCTCGTGTCGGGATTCCGACATGAGGCGGACCCGCCACCTCCGCCACCCCTGAACCCCCTCGGATCTCTGCCACGCTGCGACCGCACGATGGTGTGCTCACGGTTTCGAACAGGGAGATCCATGCGTCCCCACAGACATGCAGTTCTGGGCGCTGCGTCCGTCGCCGCCCTCGCCCTCACCGGCGTGGCGGCCTCCACCGCGGCGGCCGGACCACCGGGCGGGAACCCGGCGACGCGCCACGTCCTCGGGGACACGGGCACCGCGGCCAAGGGCGGGAAGCGTTCGACGGTCACGCTCGTCACCGGCGACCGGGTACTCGTCGTCACCGACTCCGCCGGCCGCAGCAGCGCGAGCGTCCTGCCCCGCGAGGACGGCACCCGGCCCACGATCCAGACCTACCAGCGGGGCAAGGACCTCTACGTCCACCCCGAGAGCGCCGCCGGGGCGATAGCCGACGGCACGGTCGACGAGCAGCTGTTCAACGTCACCGGACTCATCCGCCAGGGGTACGACGACGCGCACACCAAGACGCTGCCGCTGATCGCCACCTTCCGCTCCGGGGCGACGGTCGGGACGCAGGCCGCCGTCCCCGAGGGCGCCGAGCACGTCGTCGACCTGCCCGCCGTGGACGGTGTCGCGCTCGCGGCGGACAAGAAGGACGCCACCGCCTTCTGGAAGGACGTCAGCTCGCCCCGGACCCGTACCGGTGCCGCGCTCGAGAAGCTCTGGCTGGACGGCAAGGTCAAGGGCACCCTCGACCGCTCCACCGCCCAGGTGCGCGCTCCCGAGGCCTGGGCCGAGGGCTACGACGGCAAGGGCACCAAGGTCGCCGTCCTCGACACCGGCGCCGACGCGGAACACCCGGACCTGTCCGACCGCATCGCCTCCTCCCAGAACTTCACCGACTCCTCCTCCACCGACGACAAGGTCGGCCACGGCACCCACACCGCGTCCACCGTCGGCGGGTCGGGCGCCGCGAGCGACGGAAAGAAGAAGGGTGTCGCCCCCGGCACCTCGCTCCTCATCGGCAAGGTGCTGAACGACGGCGGCTCGGGCCAGCAGTCCTGGGTCATCGCCGGCATGCAGTGGGCCGTCGACCAGAAGGCCGACGTCGTCTCCATGAGCCTCGGCAACCCCGCCGTCGGCGACTGCACCGACCCCGTCTCCGAAGCCGCGAAGTCCCTCTCGCGCAACACCCACAGCCTCTTCGTCGTGGCCGCGGGGAACGCGGGCCCCGGCGCGGAGACCGTGTCCTCGCCCGGCTGCGTCCCCGGCGTGCTGACCGTGGGCGCCGTCGACCGCGACGACTCGACCGCGCAGTTCTCCAGCCGCGGCCCCGTCGCCGTCACCCACACGCTCAAGCCCGAGATCGCCGCCCCCGGCGTCGGCATCTCCGCGGCGAGCGCGGGCGGCCGCGGCGTCTACGCGTACCGCACGATGTCCGGCACCTCCATGGCCACCCCGCACGTCGCGGGCGCCGCCGCCGTCGTCCGGCAGGCCCACCCCGACTGGACGGCGCAACAGATCAAGGCGGCGCTCGTCTCCTCGGCCCGGACCGGCGACACCGTCCCGGGCGCCGACGAGACCGGCAGCGGCGTGCTGGACGTCGCTGCCGCCGTCCACCAGAAGGTCGTCGCGGCCCCGGCCGTGCAGGGCGGCAGCTTCGACTGGCCGCAGAGCCCGTCGGACCGCACGACCGTGACGGTGCCCTTCACGAACACCACCGGCAAGGCCGTCACCCTGGACCTGAAGGTCGACGGGGTGCACGGCAACGACGGCAGCGCCGTCCGTTCGGGCGTCTTCGAGATCCCCGGCGGCAACGTCACCGTCCCGGCCGGCGACACCGTCGACGTACCGGTCCGCGTCGACCCCACCGCACACCTGGAGGACCACCAGTACGGCGCCGTCACCGGCCGAATTCTCGCCACGGGCGACGGCGCGCACGTCTCCGTCCCGGTCACGGCGTACATCCAGCCGAAGACCGTCACGCTCCGGGTCAAGGTCGTCGACCGCGACGGCGAACCCGCCGCGGGCGGATCCTCCCTCGACGTCGTCAGCCTCGACACCGACAAGGGCGAGCGCCGCACGAACGGCGGCGCGCAGGACCAGACCTTCCAGGTCCGTCCGGGCGACTACGCGATCAGCAGTTTCGTGTCCACCTACGCCGACGACATGAAGACGGTGACGTCGGTCAGCTACCTCGGCCGCCCCCAGCTGCACATCGCCGGTGACACGACCGTCGTCCTCGACGCCCGCACCGCGCACCGGCTGAGCCTGCGCACCGAGCGGCCCTCGAAGATCGGCAACACCGCGCTCAGCTACGCCCGTTCGTGGGACGACATCTGGCAGGTCTCGGCGTCGCTCCTGACGGACGCCTCCGTGCAGGACTTCTTCGCGGACGTCGAGGGCCGCGCCGACGACGGCGCCTTCGAGTTCCGTCCCACCTTCCGCGCCGAGGGCTCCGAGGACGGCGAGCCGTACGTCTACAACCTGTCGTTCCCGATGTCCGGCCCGCTGCGCTCCGACCGCGAACTGCGGCCCCGCGACGCCGAACTGGCCCGTGTCACCGAGAAGTGGCACGCGCTGGGCAAGGAAGCCGACTACCTCGACGCGCTGTGGGTGCGGCGCCCCGGTAGCGCCGGCCTCATCGCGGTCAGCCCCTACGGCAAGGTCCACGTGCCCGTCACCCGCACCGCCTACTACACGACGGGCGACGAGCGCTGGTACCACGGCGCCATGACGAGCTTCCCCTTCGCCGCGTTCATGGGCGACCAGGAGCGCACCTACAGCGCCGGCCAGCGGCGCACCGAGGAGTGGTACGGCGGCCCGCTGCGCCCGACCGCGCCCCGGGACGCGGACGGCAAGCTCATGCTCACCGGTGAGCGCCAGGCCGACATGATCGGCTTCCAGACGGCCCAGTGGAACGACAGCTCGGACGACCACTGGACCTACGGCGGCTCCTTCGGCGACCTCGGCAAGCTGGAGCTCAAGCGCGACGGCGAGGTCATCGGGACGCGCATCGACCCGTACGGTGCCTTCAAGGTGCCGGACGACGCCGCCGACTACGAGCTCACCCAGACGCTCGGGAAGATCCTCTCCGGCGACCGGAACTGGCTGCGCTCCACCGCCGCCACGACCACCTGGGGCTTCCGCTCCCACCGCGAGGACGACGTCTACTCGCGCGGCCTGCCCATGCTCTTCCCGGCGTACGACGTCCCGGTGGACGGCATGAACACGCTGCCCGCCGAGAGCGGTGTCAAGGTCGGCCTCTCCGTCGAGGGACACGCCGGATACACCCCGGCCGAGATCACCGAGGCCACCCTCGCGTACTCGTACGACGACGGCGCCACCTGGACCGAGGCGCCGGTCGAGCGGCACGACGGCCGCTGGACGGCCGTGCTCGACCACACCGGTGCCACGGGCAAGCAGGTCATGCTCAAGGCGCACTTCGCCGACGCCGACGGCGCGAAGGTCACCCAGACCGTCACCCGTGCCTACGACGTGAGGTGACGGACCGCCAGAAACCCACGGCACCCGCCCTCTAGGCTGGGGCGATGCCCGGACTTCCAGAAGCACACACGGCTCTGACGGCCTCGGCGACCGCATGCGAGATCGCCGAGGCCGTCAGGCGTCGTGACGTGTCGGCCCGGTCCGTCGCCGAGTCGGCCCTGCAACGCATCGCCCTGCGCGACGGACTGCGGGCTTTCACCGGCCTGCTGCCGGCCGCCGCGCGGGAGCGGGCCGCCGAGGTGGATCGGCGCATCGCCGCGGGCGAGCGGCTGCCGCTGGCCGGGGTGCCGCTCGCCGTCAAGGGCACCGAGGGCCTGGCCTCGGACCAGACCCGGCTGCTCGTGGCGGCGGGCTGCGTCCCCGTGGGCACGACCTCCACGCCGGGGCCGGGCACCGCGTGGCAGACCTGGGGGGACACCCCGCGCGGCCCCACGCTCAACCCCTTCGACCCGGACCGCAGCCCGGGCGGATCCTCGGCCGGCTCGGCCGCGGCGGTGGCGGCGGGCCTCGTGCCGGTCGCCACCGGCAGCGACGGCGCCGGGTCCGTGCGGATCCCCGCCGCCTGGTGCGGAGTCATCGGCCTCAAGCCCACCAACGGCCGGGTGCCCGCCCGGGACCGCGCCGGACTCAACATCGCGGGCCCGCTCGCCCGCACGGCCGCCGACGCCGCCGCGTACCTCGACGCCCTCGCCGGCACCACGACTCTTCCGGGCCTGGCCCCGCCCCACCGCCCCCTGCGCACGATCTGGTCCCCGACCCTGGGCTTCGCCGCCACGGACGAGGCGATCGCCGCTACGGCCCGGACCCTGCTGTACGCGCTGACCGCGTCCGGGGCGCTGGAATCCGTCGACGCCCCGGTCCGGCTCACCGACCCCGCCGACTGCTGGCGCGGCCTGCGCGGCGGGGACCCGGAGCGCGTCACCCGCGCCCGCCGGGAGGCGGCCGGACTCACCGATCAGGTCGACGCCGTCTTCACGCACACCCCGGCCGACCTGATCGCCACCCCGGTCACCCCGAACCCGCCGCACGGCCACGAGGGCCCCGGGCCCACCTTGAGCGTGGCCCTGACCTGGACGTTCAACATCACCGGCCATCCGGCGATCAGCCTCCCGGCGGGCCGCACCCCGCAGGGAGCACCGGTCGGCCTGCAACTCGCCGCCCGGCGAGGCCGGGAGGAGGACCTCCTGGCCGTGGCCCGCGCCCGCGAACTCCTGCGCGGCCCGGGCGATCCGGACTAGTGCCGCTACGGGGCCAGCGTGCGCAGCACGCAGAACTCGTTGCCCTCAGGGTCCGTCATGACCACCCAGCTGCGGTCCGGGCCCTGTCCGACGTCCGCCTTGGCGGCGCCGAGCGCGAGCAGCCGGGCCACCTCGTCCTCGGTGCTGCCGTCGATCGGGCTGACGTCGAGATGCAGCCGGTTCTTCTTCGACTCCTTGCCCTCGGGCACCCGGATGAACACCAGGGTCGGCGGCATCTGGCGCGCCCGGACCTCCTCCACGGTCGGCGCCCAGGAACCGATCTCGACGAGGTCCTCGCGCTGTTCGAGCACCTTGAAGTCCAGGACCGCGCACCAGAAGGCCGCGAGCGCCTCCGGGTCGTGACAGTCGACGACCAACTCGGTGAACCTGCTTGTCATGACGCTCCCCGGTAGACGGACGGACTCAGAGTATGGACCACGCCGTCGAGTCCCGGAGGGGCGACCGCGGTCCTGCTCCCTGATCCAGCCTGATCGGGAAGAAGGGCCCTAGCCGTCAGCGGCCGCCGTCTTCCGCACGCCCTCCAAAAAGCCCCGGATCGCGTCCAGTTGGTGTTCGTCGTACGTCGTGAGCAGCTCCGTCGTCCGCTGGATCAGGGGGCCGAAGTGGGCCTGGCCGAGCGCGACCGCCTGCTCGTCGACGACGACCGTCACCTTGCGGCGGTCCCGCTCCCCGCGCTCGCGGCGCACGTGCCCCGCCCGCTCCAGCCGGTCGACCAGCGCCGTCGTCCCGGCCGAGTTGAGGCCGAGCGCCGCGCCCAGGGAACCGGCCGTGGTCTCCTCGCCCGCGCGCGCGGCGTCCATCAGGGCGATCAGGGCCCGCACATCGGTGGGGTGCATGCCGTTCTCCCGGGCGAACCGGGCGCTGTGCAGCCCCAGTTCGACGACCACCGCGCGCAGCAGGTGCACGATCTCCCGCTCGGACCCCGCGGGCCTCGACTCGGACACGGGCGCCACCTCCGACTATCATCTCGCTCAGCAACCATCTCGCTCGACGAGATATTAGTCGAGCGAGGCAGTGGCCCGAGAAGGCATCGGCTCGACCGCAGATCAGGGGGTTGTACCGCCATGAGTCCACGCGCCGCCGTCCACGACACGCCCCACCCGCACGCCTACGACCCGGCCGTCTTCAGCGCCGCGTACGAACGGGTCCTCGGCAAGTGGCCCGCACCGCACAGCTCCGTCACCGTCCCCACCCCGTTCGGCGCCACCCACGTGAACGTATGTGGTCCCGCCGACGGTCCGCCCGTCCTCCTGCTCCCGGGCGGCGGAGGCGCGACCTCCGCCCCCTGGTACGCGCAGGCCGCCGCACTGTCCCTTACACGCCGGGTGCACGCCGTCGACCTGATCGGCGCCCCGGGCCGCAGCGTGCCCGATCCCGGCCGCGGCCCCCGCACGCTCGACGACCTCATGGGCTGGCTGGGATCGGTCCTCGACGGACTGGGGCTCGGGAGCGCGGAAGTGGACCTGATCGGCCATTCCTACGGTGCCTGGATCGCCCTGCACCACGCCCTGCGTACCCCCGCCCGTACCCGGCGCCTCGTCCTGCTCGACCCGACGCAGTGCTTCGCCGGCTTCCGGCCCGTCTACCTCCTGCGCGCCCTGCCGATGCTCCTGCGGCCGACGCCCCGCCGCGTCCGCGCGTTCCTGGAGTGGGAGAGCGGTGGCGCCGACACCTTGGACCCCGACTGCCTGGCGCTCCAGGAGGCGGCCGCCCGTTTCCCCGCCCTGCGTCCCGCGACCGGCCCGCGCCCCGCCCCCGACGCCCTGAGCGCCTTCACGTCCCCGGCCCTGATCCTGTTCGCCGGAGCCGCCAAGGTGCACGACGCCCGTGAACTGGCGGCGACAGCACGGGAGTCGATGCCCGAGGCGACCGTGAAGGTGCTCCCGGGGATCGCCCACCACGCCCTGCCGCCCGCGCTCCCGGAGGCGACGAACCACCTGATCGCCAGGTTTCTCGACTGACCTGAACCGCCGCGCGGTGAAAAGGTGGGCCTTCAGGCGATGAGTTTTCCGGCGGGCCCGGGTCGTAGGAGTGACACAGCGAGACAGCGGGGCCGCCGGGCACCGCGAGGCCAGAGAAGATCGAGGACACACAGATGCGCACGCTCATCAGCACCGCTTTCGTCTCCCTGGACGGCGTCGTGGAGGCGCCCGGCGGCGAGGCGGGCTACCGCAACGCCGGATGGACCTTCAAGGACATCGAGTTCGTCCCGGAGGCCTACGAGATCAAGGGGCGGGAGCAGAAGGAGGCCTCGGCCATGCTGTTCGGCCGGACGAGCTACGAGGCGTTCAGCCCGGTGTGGCCGGCCATGGAGGAGTTCGCCGACTACAAGCCGCTGCCGAAGTACGTCGTCTCCACCACGCTCACCGACGACGCCCTCGTGTCCGACTGGGGCGACACGACCATCCTGCGCTCCCTCGACGAGGTCGCCGCCCTGAAGGAGACCGACGGCGGGCCGATCATCATGCACGGCAGCGCCACCCTGAACCGCGCGCTGTCCGACGCCGGGCTGATCGACCGCTACCACCTGCTCGTGTTCCCGGTGCTGCTCGGCGCCGGCAAGCGCCTCTTCAGCGAAACCGACAAGGACGCCCAGAAGCTGAAGCTCGTCGAGCACGAGGCGTACTCCAACGGGATCCAGATGAACGTCTTCGACGTCGTGCGCTGACCCCCGCGCCCCGCTCGGCCCCGGCCCGCTCAGGAGAAGTCCAGGCTGCCCGTCCGCTCGCGCTTCAGCTCGTAGAAGTGCGGCTGCCGGGCCAGGACCCGTACCGCGTCGAACACCTCGGCGGCCTCCGCGCCGCGCGGGATCGCGCCGAGCACGGGCCCGAAGAACGGGGTGCCGTCCAGGTGCAGCGTCGGCGTTCCGACGTAGGTGCCCGTCGCGGGGTCGGTCCCGGCGTCGTGGCTGCGCCGCAGCGTCGCGTCGTACGTGTCCGAGTGTGCGGCCGAGGCCAGCTCCGCGGGCAGCCCCAGCTCGGCCAGCACCTCCGCCGTCACCTGGTCGAAGTCCTCGGCGCGGTCCTGGTGGATGCGGGTGCCGTACGCCGTGTACAGGTCGCGCAGGATCTTGTCGTCGTGGAGCTCGGCCGCCGCGACGGCGACCCGCACCGGGCCGAGCGAGCGGTTCACCAGGTCCCGGTACCAGTCGGGCAGTTCGTTGCCCTCGTTGTGCAGGTACAGGCTCATCACGTGGAAGCGGACGTCGAGGTCGCGCAGCGGCTCCACCTCGAGGATCCAGCGCGAGGTGATCCAGGCGAACGGGCAGGCGGGGTCGAACCAGAAGTCCACTCGGGTGCGGTCGGCGTGCGGGGCGTGGTCTGTCGTCATGCCCTCAGTCTGCCGGTGATGTGGCCCTGAACCATGGGCCACATCAGGGCGGGTGCACTGGGCCATTCCGTGGCGTGCCCGGCCGGTCAGCCGCCGTACGACAGGGCGAGCGCGGCCAGGGAGAGGGCCAGCATGCCCAGGCAGTTGACCCAGAACTCCGAGCGCAGGAACCGGGCACGGACGTGCGCGTAGGACGCCGCCAGGAAGTAGCAGACGACGCCCGCGTTCGCCGCCGCGCCGACCCCGTCGGAGGAGAGGCCGACGATCAGGCCCGTGGCGGCGAGCAGCTTGATCGCGACGAGGGACCACCACCAGTCCTCCGGGAACCCCACCCCGCTCAGGCAGGCGCGGATGAACGCGGGCGGACGCACGGACATCAGGGCGTCCGCGGCGAGCACGCCCGCGAGCACCGCCTGCGGCCACCACGGGTCCGGGCTCAGGTTCATGACGGGTTCCCCTCTCGGTTCTCGATGATGAACTCCACGGCCGCGACCAGGTCCTCGACCGGACCTCCGAGGTCGTCGGTGCCGCTCCCCGCGCCCATGAACAGCGTGCCGAGATAGGCGAGGTGGACCGCCGTCGCGGCGCGCTCCGCCGCCGGGCGCGTGAACCCGTGCCGGGTCAGGACGTCGGCGATCTCGCGCCGCAGCACCCCGGCCAGCTCGTCGAAGACGCCCGCGCGGTGCCGGCCGGAGACGAGCGCGGCCGCGTAGTGGCGGGCCAGGTCCTGGTCGGCGGTGAAGACCTCGACGAACGGCGCGAACAGGGTCAGCACCTCGTCGACGGGGCGGCCCGGGGCCGCGGGCGCCCCCTGTGTGTCCCTGGCCGAGTGGAGTGCGGCGATCCGGCGGTCGAACAGCTCGACCAGGATCGCGGCCTTGTCGCCGACCGCCATCACGGTCCCGACGCTGACCCCGGCGTCCGCGGCGATGTCGCGGACGGTCGTCGACGCGTAGCCGCGCGCCCCGAAAAGCCGCTCGGCCGCGCCCAGGACCCCGGCCCCGGTCGCGGTGGAGGTCAGGGGAAACAGGGTGGGCGGGGTTTACCACGCAAGGGGTAACGTTTAGCTGATAAATTTTCTACTATATAGCTGGGGGTGGGGGGGGGCGCGATAG